>JAAAPH010000077.1 GCA_009908415.1 Bacteroidota bacterium | reverse complement strand
CGGCCTGCCCCTCGGCACCGCCGCGCTACGCCTCATGGGCCTGGATGACCTCCAGAAACGCCGCACCGTACCGGTCGAGCTTTACGTCGCCCACCCCGGAGAGCTGCCGAAATGCATCGAGCGAGTCCGGGCGGTGCTCCACCATGGCGCGTAGCGTGGCATCGTGGAAGATGACGTACGGCGGCACGTCCTGTTTGCGGGCCAGTTCGGTGCGCCGCGTGCGGAGCGCCTCGAACAGCGCCTGATCGGCCGGCGCGTCGGAGAAGTCCTCGCGTTGTGCTTTTTTGGTCTGGGTGGCCGCCACCGGCTCGGGGTCCTCGCGCAGCTGAACGTCCTGATCGCCCTGCAAGACGGGCCGGCACGCCTCGGTGAGCTGCAGCGCGCCGTAGCCGGTGACGTCGACGTGCAACAGCCCCTTGGCCACGAGCTGGCGGATCACCGAGCGCCACGCCTTCTTGCTCCGGTCCGCGCCGATGCCGTACGTGCTCACCTCGTTGTGGCCGAAGCGGCGGATCTTCTTCGTGTCGCGCCCGAGGAGGACGTCGGTCACGTGCCCCGCGCCGAAGCGTTGGCCCGTCCGGTACACGCATGAGAGCACCTTCTGCGCGGCGACGGTCCCGTCCCAGGTGTCCACCGGATCCAGGCAGTTGTCGCAGTTGCCACAGCGCGCGCCCTCCATCCGCTCGCCGAAGTAGTTGAGCAGCACCCTGCGGCGGCAGTCCGTCGTCTCGCAGTAGCCGAAGAGCGCGTTCAGCTTGTGATGCTGTGTCCACTCGTGCTCGTCGCGCGTGTCGGAATCGCCCTGCAGGATTTTACGCATCCGCACGATGTCGGAGAGGCGGTACACCATCCACGCGTCGGCCGGGCGCCCGTCGCGGCCCGCACGGCCCGTCTCCTGGTAGTAGGCCTCGAGGCTCTTCGGCACATCGAGGTGCGCCACGAAGCGCACGTCGGGCTTGTCGATGCCCATGCCAAAGGCGACCGTCGCTACCACGATGAGGTCGTCTTCGCGCAGAAAGCGGTCCTGATGCTCCTGCCGCGCGGCGTCGGAGAGGCCGGCGTGGTACGGCACGGCCTCGCGGCCCTTGCGGGTGAGCCAGTCGGCCGTCTGCTCCACCCGCTTGCGCGAGAGGCAGTACACGATGCCTGCCCCCTGCGGATGCTCGGACTGCACGAACCGCCAAAATTGCGGGCGCGCCTTTCGCTTGGGCCGCACCGTATACCGGATATTGGGGCGGTCGAAGCCGGTCACGAACAGGTCGTCCTCGCCCAGGTCGAGGCGCTCCAGGATGGCCTGGCGCGTGGGCGCGTCGGCCGTAGCGGTGACGGCGATGCACGGCACCTGCGGGAAGCGCCGCCGCAGCTCGGCCAGTTGCAGGTACTCTGGACGAAAGTCGTGCCCCCACTCGGAGATGCAGTGCGCCTCGTCGATGGCGAAGAGCGCCGGATCGATCTGGCCCAGCGCGCGCTGGAACGAGGCCATCATGGCCCGCTCGGGCGCTACGTACAGCAGGTCGATGGCACCCGCGCGCAGCTGCCGCTTCACGTCCTGCCGCTCGGCGCGGGTGAGCGACGAGTTCAGGTAGGCCGCCCGGATGCCGAGTTGCCGCAACGCCTCCACCTGGTCCTTCATGAGCGCGATGAGCGGCGAGACGACGATACCGGTCCCCTCGCGCACGAGGGCCGGCAGCTGATAGCACAGCGATTTCCCGCCACCGGTGGGCATCACGACGAGCGCGTTCTGCCCACTGACGACCCGTCGGATGATGGCTTCCTGGTGCGGGCGAAAGTCATCGAATCCGAAGACGGTTTGGAGCACGTGCCGCGGGGCGGCCGCCGTGACGTCGATCATGGTGCGCGGCTCGAAAGAAGGGTGGCGTTAGAGTCGGTGCGTAAAGGAACCAGCGTCGTTTCACGGAGATCCGGCGGCCCCGTCAATTTCAGGTTCATCCCCACCTGGGCGTGTGGGGGAATGGGGCGCAGATGCAACGGTCCAACCTTCAACCGTCCAACCTTCAACCTCCTGACCGAGCGCTCACAGCCGCGTCGCGATCTCATTTACGCACAGGTAGCCAAAGAGAAGGAGCGCAGCCACCAGCAAGCCGTTCATGAGCCAGCCGTTCTGGAGCGCCGCGACCCAGCGGCGGCGGGTGTTCAGGTAGAGGAGCGTCCCCGCCAGGAAGGGCATGAAGAATGCCCCCGCCACGCTGTATGCGATGATGACCCACACGGGCCGGTCAACGGCCAGCAACGTCATGGGCACGAGCGCCGTGAAGAGCAGATAGCCGCGGTAGTACGGCGCGGTCGTGTCGATCGTCGCGTCCGGGTCGATCGCCGGGTCGATGTCCGCGGCGTCCGTGGCGCGCAGCACGCGCATGAAGTCGGCAAAGATGTAGGGCACGCCCTGCCACACGCCAAGCATGGAGGTGGAGACGGCGCCCCAGAAGCCGACGAGGAAGATCCACTTGCCGGTGGGGCCCACGACGCGACCGATCTGCTGGGCGATGGCGAGCGCCATCTCATTGCCCGTCACGGCGCCGACGTCTACGCCCGCCGCCGTGATGATGATGGCCACGCCAAAGACCGCGGTGAGCAGATACGCCGCGCCGAGGTCGAACCGCGCCTTCACATGATCCTCCGGCGCCGTCCACCCGCGCTCGCGAATCCAGTAGCTGTAGCTGAGAAGCGTCACGCTCCCGCCCACGCCGCCGATGACGCCCAGCAAAAACGGCCCGCTGCCGAGCGGCACGCTGGGCACGAACAGTCCCTGCGCGAAGGCGCCCCAATCGGGGCGGACGAGTACGGCGCACGTCACCACGGTTACGAACATGAGCGCAATGAAGCCCTTCATGAGCCGCTCGAAGAGCGTGTACTGACCGACGTACACGAGCCCCAACGCGGCCAGCGAGTGCAGGATACCCCACGCCGCGACCGAGAGCTGAGGCGCGATGGCGTGGGCGGCCAGCCCGCAGGCCGCGATGAGCGCCCCGGCGACGACCACCGTCCATAGCACGAGGTACACGGCGAAGCCAATCAGCACGAATCGGTGCAGGTGGCGGCCCCACCCTTCGAGGAGCGTCGTGCCCGTGGCCAGCTGCCAGCGCGCGATGCCTTCGTTCAGCGCGAACTTGACGAGCGCGCCCACCAGCGCCGCCCACAACACCGCCGCGCCGTACTGCGCCCCCGATACCGCCGCGGCCACCACGTCGCCCGCGCCAATGCCCGTCGCCGCTACGGCCACCCCCGGCCCAAGCAAGGACAGCGTGCCGATCAGCGAGTGTCGCATGACAAAAGGGGACGTGCGTGCAACGGATGACGAAGGGGCAAACGACGCGGTACGGGCCGCCGATGAGTAGGCTGCGGCAGAGCAACGGCGGCTCACGCGGGCTTTCACGCAGAAAGGCGGCATGCTCTCGCCATCTGGTAGGCATTCATCCGATGCCCAACGCGCCGGCTCCCCATGGCCGACTTGTAAGCCGAGAAATCGACCTCTACCGGGTGGCACATCACCGTCAGGTACGCTTGACCAAGGGGGTTGCGTTACAATTCCCGTCCCCCCCGCCCATTTACAACCCAGCCGGGTGTTCCCGTTCTGAACCGAACAGAAATCGCAACGCCGGGGCCGCCAACGTGCTACCACGCGATGACCGTGTACCCGTCCGTGCTCAACGATGCGATGATCGTCATGGCCGATAACGCGACCTTGACGTCAGGCGACAGGTCATCGGGCGGGAGGCCGCGGTGCATGGCGGTCTGCCCGCACAGGTAGAGGTCCACACCGGCCGCATGGAGCGCTTCGAGCAACGCCAGGTTCGTGTTGTCTGCATCGTGGTGAGCGCGGTACGTGGCGCGGTTCAGCGCGTACTTGCCCGCCGTTCCGTGCAGCACCACGGCCAACTGCATCTGCTCCGGCGGCACGCCAGCGCGGGCATGCATGTTCAGGAAGCGCGCCACCGTGTTCAACTGGGAGCTCAGTGCATCGGGCGCGTCGGGCGACGTGCTGATGTCGAATAGCAGCCGGTATGGCTGATCGGTGGGCACCGGCACGTCGAGCGATTCCATGGGATACGTGGCCCCGAAGCCGTCGATGACGGGCCCTTCGACGCGGTCGACGAGCGGCTGCTCTTGCGCAGCGGCCGCGAGGGGCATCAGCAAGGACAACGTGGCGAGGACGCACAGGATGCGACGGACGGTCATGGCACGGCGACGGTCGTGGGGAATGCAGTCGACCGCAAGGTAAGCGATCTGCATGGCAAAGGGAAGCTGAGGTGCGCGGACTCCGCTGGCCGGTCCCCTACTCGCCCACCGATGGTTCGCCCACCTCCATCGGCTCCGGCGCGCGCCCGTCGAGCAGCCGAGCGAGGAAGGCCGCATCGTTCCACGTCAGATTCGCGCGGCCCATCCGGACGACGACCATCTGCTTCGATGGAATCACGTACAGCCGCTGGTTGTACCGCCCGGCCGCCATGTACAGGCTGGTGGGCGCCCCGTCGTAGATAAATCGGTCACCGGCGCGCGGGAGCATCAGCGACTCGGGCAGCTGATTGAACACGTCGGTGCCGACGGAATCCATCGGGGCGTTGCGCCACACGCCCATGCCGTACGCGGGCTGAGCATCGGACGGCTGCGTCAGGGGAGCAAGATCGTCAATGAGCACCTCGCCCTCCCAGCGGCCGTCCTGCAGCAGCAACTGGCCGATGCGCCCCCACTCGCGCGGCGTCAGGTGGGCGCCATCGAGCCGGCGCGCAGTGAGCGCGGCTCCGCGTGCGGCGTTCGCCTCGACCGAGGCGCTCACGGCCAGCCAGCGCGCGCCGGGAATCTCCAGAGCACGCAGGATGCCCGCCAAATAGCCGTCGTCCGATGTGCGGCGCAGGATGGCGCCGAGTACCTGCACGGGAGCCGGGCCGAATCGAAACCCCTTCCCCGGCGCGTGTGCCATGGGGGCGTTGACGGCATCGGCGACGGTCAAATCGCCGGAACGGCGACCGATGTCCAGCCCGCTCGTCATCTGGAGCAGATGCCGAACGGTGATGGCAGCTTTCAGCGAGTCGTTCTTCCACGCGGTGAGCATCGCGGCGGCGCGCTCGTCCAACGCAAGGGCCCCGTCGTCGACGGCGGCCAGCACGGCGAGGTTCGTCAGAAGCGTGCTCGCTTCGGCCAGGATGTGCGGCTCGTCCGGATCGTATCCATGCGGGTAGTCTTCGAGCACGAGCTCGCCGTCGACCCACACGAGCAGCGCGTCGCCGGATGTCTCGGCGGAATACGCCCTTGCGCGCTCCAGCCGATCCGCCCGCTCGACGGCCGGCTGCGAGCCGGCACACCCGGCAGCGACGATGAGAACCGACAAAACGCTGAGGAACAGGCGGAGGGAATGCATGAAAGCGGGACCGTGGAGGATTAGCGACTGAGCGTTCGGTATGCTGTTCACTCGCTCCGCAGCGCCTGCACCGGATCGGCCGTGGCGGCGCGGATCGTCTGCACGCTCACCGTGAGGAGCGCCACGGCGAGGGCGAGGGTGCCCGCGATCAGGAAGACGCCTACGCCCAGCTCAATCCGGTATGCAAAGTTGGCCAGCCAGCGCTGGAGGGCGATGTACGCGAGCGGGATGGCGAACACGAGTGCAATGCCGATGAGCTTCAGCACGTCGGTCGAGAGCAGCGCCACCACCTGCGGCACTGTGGCGCCGAGCACCTTGCGCACACCGATCTCTTTCGTACGCTGCGCCGTGGTGTGGGCCGCGAGCCCGAATAGCCCCAAGCAGGCAATGAAGACGGTCAGCCCAGCGAGGAGGCCCACGAGTTGCCCCAGCCGACGATCCGTCTGGTAAAGCTGCGCGCGCTGGTCGCGGACGGTCGTGAGATCGAGCGGCCGATCGGCCACGACGGCCTGCCAGCCGCCATGGAGCGTCGAACGCGCCTGCCCCAGCCGGTCCGGCGGCATGCGCACGAGCACCTGCCGCAGCGCCTCGGGCCGCGCCCGGATGAGCAACGGGTCCACCGTGCTATACAGCGCATTGTAATGGAAGTCATCCACCACGCCGACGATGCGCCACTCTGTGCCCTCGGTGAACAGGGTCTGTCCCACCGCCTCGGTGGGCGCGCGCCATCCTAAGGCACGGGCCGCCGCCGCGTTGATGAGCGCCGCGTCGAGCGAGTCGCTGCCTTGTTCGGCCCGGAAGCCGCGGCCGGCGCGCACCTGCACCCCTGCTACCCCGGTGAAGCCCGGCGCCACGTCCATCCACCGGACAGCGAGGCGCTCCTCCGCATCCGGCGTCGAACGCACGGTGCGCGTGGGCAAGTCTCCCATCCAGTTCGACACCGCCGTCACGTCCTCAACGTGAATGGCATCCTGCCAGATGTCCTGCAACCGATCGACCTGCACCGCGCCGCCTGGCGGCCGTGCGCTCAGCAAGCGGTCGGCGTCGTACCCCAGATCCTTCGCGCGGATGTAGTCGAACTGCTGGTACACGACGACCGTGGCAGCAACTAGTCCGATGGTGACGGCAAACTGGGCGACCGTCAGCCCCTGCCGCAGCCGCGTGCCGCCGGGGCCGCCATGCGGGCTCGCCTGCAGCACCCGCGCCGGCCGGAAGCCCGCGAGCACAAACGCCGGATAGCTGCCCGCCCCTAGGCCCACGAGCACGGCAAAACCCACGAGGCCGAGCGCCACGGCGGGACGCATCAGCACGGCGCCGGTGAAGGCCTGTCCGGTCAGCGCGTTCAGGAGCGGTAGCCCAAGCCAGGCCAGGGCCACGGCCCCGCCCGTCGCCACCAGGGTGATGAGGATCCCCTCCATCAGAAACTGACCAACGAGCGCTCCCCGCCGTGCGCCCATCGTCTTGCGCACGCCCACCTCGCGGGCCCGCTCTGCCGCCCGCGCCGTCGCCAGATTCACGAAGTTGATGCACGCCACGACCAGCACGAGTACGGCGATGGCTGCCAGCACGAGCACCAGCGTCGCGCTTCCGCGCCCGCCCAGATCCATCGTGAGGTCGGAGTGGAGGTGGATGTCGGTCAGCGGCTGCAGCGCAAACGCGATGGTGCCAACGTATTGCTCCCCCAGGTTCTGCTCGACGAGCGCATCGAACGACGCCTCCAGCGCTGCCGGATCGGCCCCATCCGTCAGCCGGACGTACGTGTAAAACATGTTGCTTCCCCAGTTGAAAAACTGCGGCGCGCTCTCTTGCACCGTAGCCAGCGAGGCGACAGCATCGAACTGGATGTGCGACGTCGCCGGCACGTCGGCCGCCACGCCGGTCACCGTGTACGTGCCCGTCGCGCCTTGCCCCTGCAGCGTGATGGACCGCCCCACGGCGTCCGTCGTGCCGAAGTAGCGCTCGGCGGCCGAGGCGGTCAGCACGATGGAATACGGGGCCGCAAGCACGTCGGCCGCGCGTCCCTGCTGCAGCGGGAACGAAAAGAGCCCGAAGAAGCTGGCGTCGGCCGTGACCACGGTCTGCCCGCGAAACGCGTCGCCCCCCTGCTCCACGGTCATGGATTGCCGAACGAGGCGGACGGTGTTCTCCACAGCGGGAAACGACGCCTGCAGCGCCGGTGCGAGCGGGGGCGGCGTGACGGCCGTGCGCTGCACCGTCCCGAACTGGCGCGTCTGGGTGACACGGTGGATGGCGTCGGCGTCGGCATGGAAGCGGTCGTAGCTCCACGCGTGGACCACGTACCGCCCGATGAGCAGGCACGCAGCGAGACCCACAGCCAGCCCGAGCACGTGGATGATCGTGTAGCCGGGCCGCTTCCGGAGCGTGCGCAACGCGATGGTGATGTAATTCGACAGCATGACGTCTTTCATCGCATCGGTAGGGATAGCGGGCGCCCCCCATTATACTACTCTTGTAGTATTTTGTAAAACAGAAGCGCCGGGCCCCGGGCCTTCGGTTCGACAGTTGCCCTAACGATACTTACCGATACGTCACGGTATCTACCGTGACCCGAAAGAACTCTCCTTCTTCCGCAAACCGCTCCGTCCCCGGATACCACCCGATGCGCAGCCGCGTCGGCACGGTGACGCCGTCGATGGTCTCCTCCGCCTCGACGCGCCCGCCGAAGGGCTCCTCGCGGAACGGGCCGTCGCCCGGTTCGCCCCAGCGCGGCAGCGTGACGGCCTCCAGCCGCCCGTCGTCGTCGACCGTGAGGGTCAGTTCGACGGGCTCGCCCTGCACGGTGAAGGCGGCTCGCACATGGCGCGCATCCACCGCGGTCCACATGACATCGTCCCGGGCCAGCACTGAGGGCAGCCACACGGTCTCGGCAGCCATCCGGCCGGCCGTCGAGCGGGCGATGTCGGAGCCCGACGCCGTCATCACCGGGATGAGGCCGAGCAGCTTCCAGCGCTGCGTCCCGACGCCATCGACGAGCCGATCGGAGCCGTAGACCGGCAACCCCATCATGCGCACGGTGGCCTGCCAGATCATTCCGCGGTCCCACCGGATGACCTGCTCCGCCTCGAACGCGCGCCACGCGCCCAGCTTGATGGTGCCGTGCATCGAGAGGCGGACGGACCGAGCGAGCGGCGTGCCGGGCGGGAGGAAGTGCGTCAGGTAGCGCCGCGCCGGCCCCGGCATGTCGCCCAGCGGATCGGGGCGGAACGTCCCCTGTGCCGTCGGTGCCGACTCCCAAAAAGCATCCAGGTCGATCGCGTCAGCCATGTGGGTACGTTTGGGTGGGTTGCCAGAACGGTTGCGCTGTGGTACAGGGGGTCACGCTCAACCGGGCGGCCAGCGGACGAGATCGCCAAACGGCTCCGTAAGGCGGTCGTACGCAGCCTCGACGGCAGGCGGAATATCGACGGCCACGATGAATCCGCGGCCCTTTGGCCCGTAGCCATCCGCGTCATTGCGCAGTCGGGGGACCTCACCCATCACCAGGGCGATGAATCGCTTCATCGGCCAGCGGCCCGGTCCCGCGGGCGTCTCGAAGGCAAGCTGCCCATCCCGCACCTGCACGACAGGCACGAACGCCGGCGCGTTGACGAACCGGACGGCGTCGTGCTCACGCCACACGCGGCGAAACGAGGCCCATGTGCGCCGCTGCATCGTCGGGTCCTGCATGAGCAGAATATCCGTCGGCGTCCGACCTTGGGCCTGCAGCAAGCGATACGCCTCCTCCGCGTTGGCGCCGCAGTTGGTGGACGTGGGCTCCACGGTGATGTGGCGATCGTCGATCCCATGCCATCGGACGAGCAGGTTCTGCATGATCGCGGCCTCGGGCGCGCCGTCCATCGGGAAGCCGTCGTAGCGCGGATCGTCCCGGACGGCTGCGCGCAGGGGATCGGTGGAATGACCCATCCCCCCCACGAGCATCAGTTCGGAGGCGACGCCGCGCCGAAACGCACCGGCGGCCGCGTCGATCGTGGGCAGCACGCCATTGCCCAGTAGCACGAGCAGATCCACCTGCGGCCGGCCCAGATGCTCCGCGACGGCTTCGGGGTGGAGCACCCGGACATCCGGCGCTGCTAGAAAGGCCGCCACCGTGTTCAGATCGTCGGCCTGCTGCATCAGGGTGCTCATCGGTTGCCCTCTTCGGTTGCGGATGGCGTCTCGTGTGCGGCGCGGGCCGTCGCCCACCAGTCGGCCCGCATCGCTGCCTCGTCTACCGACGTGTAGACGTGAATGGTGCGCTGGACGTTCTCGGGCGGCGTTTGGAAGCGCCCCTCGGTGGCCAGCTCGGGCCGCAGCAGCGCCTCGATGAGCGCCACGTCCCACATGATCCAGGTGTCGCTGTCGGGGCTGTGCGAGAGCCAGCGTGCCACCAGGTAGTCCCAGACGCCGCCCTGCCCGGCCAGCCGCTCCATCACGGCGTCCCGGCGAAACGTGAAGTCAAACAGGATGTTGATCGGCATCACGTGCAGTTCTAGCCCTTCGGTGTCGAAGAGGATGTTGGCCGCGTTCAGGTCATTGCGCACATTGAACTCGTTCTTATCCCACACCTCGCGGTCGGCAAAGAAGCGTCCGCCCAGCACGTAGCACGCGATCTTCGGCACGATGTCGGGCGCCAGTTGAATGGCCGAGGCGAGGTTCGTCGCCGCGCCGAGGCTGGCGATCGTCAGCGTCTCGCCGTCGGGCGTCTGGCGCGCGGCCTGGATCATGAGCTGGGCGGCGGGCGAGTTGCGCGGCTCCGTGCCGCCCCACGGCTTGCCCACGATCATTTCCGCGCCGAGCGGATGCGGGATGTCGAGGCGGCCCATCAGCCGGAGCAGGTCTTCGTTCAGCTGCTGGCTCTGCTGCACCGTATCGTCGGGCGACAGCCGGTGGTTCCACTGCGCCGACGACAGGCCGACGAGGTCCACGTCGGGGGCGAGTAGCGCCCGCACGATGGCGTACAGGTCGTCGATTTCGTTGGCCGTGTCGGCGTCGATCAGCAGGCGCGAGGGGGCGCGAGGCGCTGGCCCTCCAGACGGAAGCGTTACGGGCCCCGTGGCCAGTGGGGCCAGTCCGGCGAGGGACAGGGCGTGCAGGAAGCGTCGTCGGTTCATCGAAAGCTGTGTGGCTGTGGGTGTGCTGGCGGCGGCCCGATCCACTTAGTGTTCCGGGGGAACGATGATCGCCGCACCGATTTGCATGTCCATCCAACGCGCATCTTATTCCGAGCGTTCGCTTTCCGTTTTGACTGCCGGTTCTCCCATGGTTCGACTGTACCCTCGCCTCCTCGCTGCTGCCCTACTCGCCATGACGCTCGCCGCCTGCGGAAGCAACGGCGACAACGCCGATCCCCCGCCTGCGCCCCGCTCAGTGGACGATGACGCCTTCACCACCACCGAAACCGGACTGATGTACTACGACTTCGCCGTCGGCGACGGCGCCACCGCCACGGCGGGCGACCGGGTGACGGTTCACTACAGCGGCTGGCTCGCCGAAGACAGCACGCTGTTCGACAGCTCGATCCAGCGCGGGCAACCCTTCTCCTTTCAACTGGGCGCCGGCCGGGTCATCCAGGGCTGGGACGAGGGCGTTGCCGGCATGCAGGTGGGCGGGGAGCGGCAACTCGTCATCCCGCCCGAGCTGGGCTACGGCGCGCAGGGAGCGGGCGGCAGTATCCCGCCGAACGCCACGCTCATCTTCGAGGTCGAACTGCTCTCGGTAGGCGACGGCTCGTAGTGTGCTACCTGGAGCGCTCGGCCGATACAGGAACGTCTTTTCGTTGCGGAGAACACGCGTCCTGCGCGTCGGGCGGCGGGGCAGCGGATCGCTACGCCCCGCTGGTCGGTATGATCTACTCGCCGAGGCCCCGTCGCCCAGCGTGCCCGATGACCCGGTCTGCTGCCGAGCGTGCTGGGGCGACTGCCGGTCCCACCGCGATACGTTCTAATGGACTGACGCCTCTCCCCCATGCCCGAAAGCGACCGCCCACGCCTGCCCAAGAAGGTATATAAGAAAGAACTGTCGCGCCTGCGGATCGAGCTCAGGCAAATGCAGCGGTGGATTGTCGACCAGGGGCTGCGGGTCGTGGTGCTGTTCGAGGGGCGCGATGCGGCGGGCAAGGGCGGCACCATCAAGCGCATCGTGAAATCCCTGAACCCGCGCTCCTGCCGCGTCGTAGCGCTCGACAAGCCGACCGAGCGGGAGCAGACGCAGTGGTACTTTCAGCGCTACGTGACTCATCTGCCCGCCGCCGGCGAAATGGTGCTGTTCGACCGCAGCTGGTACAACCGTGCGGGCGTGGAGCGCGTCATGGGCTTCTGCACGGACGAGCAGTACCACGAATTCCTGCGCTCATGCCCCCTGTTTGAGCGGCTGCTCGTCTACTCGGGCATCACCCTGATCAAGTACTGGTTCTCAGTGAGTTCGCGGGAGCAGGAGCGGCGCTTCCAGGCGCGCATCGACAACCCAACCAAGCGCTGGAAGCTGAGTGCCATCGACCTGGAGGCGCGCAGCCGGTGGCACGAGTATTCCCAAGCGAAGGACCAGATGTTCACCTACACGGACACCGAACAGGCCCCGTGGTACGTCGTGAAGTCGGACGACAAGCGGCGCGCGCGGCTCAACTGCATCCACCACCTGTTGCAGCAGATCGACTACGAAGAGCTGCCCGTCGACATGCCCGAGCTGCCGCCCAAGCAGGAGAGCAACGGGTACGAACGCCCGCCCGAATCGATGCAGCGCTTCGTGCCGGACATCACGGAGGACCTAACGTAAGGTTCGGTGCAGGCGTCCTACAGCGCGCCGCTTCCGCTCCCGGGCCGTGGGAGGTCGGCGGGTGGCTCACGGTCGTCCGTACCGGACTCCACGCCGACGACCACGTACAGCACCCATCCGACGGCGCCGATCGCCAGAAGCTGCAGAGCCAGCACGCCCCACGCTCGGGTCGCCGGGTTCGCTTCGAGCCGCGCGCTGCCCCGCTCCCCGTAGGCGGCATCGTAAGAGCGCACGTACGACATCGGCTCTTGATAGATGGGGCTCCACCGGAGCTCTTTCGATGCGGCCCCCGGTCCTGGCTCCACGTGCCACGGGAAAAGGAACAGCGGCACCAGGATCAGCGCGGCGACCGCCGTGGCCAAAACGGTGTTTTGTCGGTCGGTCACCGTGTTTGAGGAGGCGGGGTAGAATGACGGGCGGGCGTCTCAGGGATAAGATCGGGAGAGCGATCAAGCAACGCAACCGTTCATGCTACCCCATCCAACGCGCAAGCCATTGCACCCCGCTCCCGAGGAGGCTGCTGCCGATCAGGGCGAGGCCGGCCCCATGCCACCGCTTCGTCGCGGCATCCTCCGCATCGGCCCGGAAGACGTCCTCATCCTCGGCATCCCGCAATCCCACAGCACGGACGGATTTTACGGTGATCTCTTCGTAGGCTCGGTTGATCCAGGCGGCAAGAGCCGGAGAGAGTTGTGCGTCAATCCAAATCTCGGTCATGCTGCCAAGACCGGATGATCAACGCGCCGACTGGCGTAACGAAGTACAGCTTCGATGTCTTCCTCTTCTAAATCGGGCAGTTCGTCCAGAATCTGCTCACGCGAAAGACCAGCGGCGAGCAGGTCCAGCACATCGACGACACGAATGCGCATTCCACGAATGCAAGGTCGCCCGCCGCACGGCTTCGGATTGGTCGTGATTCGTTCTTTCCAGTTCATGGCTGGGGGAAGGTTGACACTGTGAGCTTTGAGAGATGAACGGACCAGCCCGAAGAATGCTTCCGCAGCTACATAACGGTTGAGTTCACCTGCGGTGGGCTCCGTTGGCACCGCTTCGGAAAAGTAGCAAAACGTGCCGACAACGGCATCGCGCCACTCGACGCCGCTCAGCCCACCGTGAGGTGCAACGATGTGTTATACGGCCAACGCTTCCGGTCAACGCGCTCCGCTGTCGCCCATCCACTCCGCAAGTCTCTCCCGGATCCGGGTCATTCGCTCCGGGCTGATCGCTCCCATCCGTCCCTCCAGCATTTCACCTTCCACGACCGCCAGGCGGCCGATCCGAATCACGCTCGTCACCTTCAGTCCTGAACGGGCAAAATCCGCATCGTCTTCCTCGACAAGCTCGTCGAATCCGTCGATTCGCTGATGCACTTGCGAGGAAATCATACAGATCAGCCAGTCCTCGTAAGGGCCCGGCACCTCGCTGAGCAGCAACGCCGGGCGAAGCTTACCCTCCGACAAATCCGCTCGCGGAAACCGAAAC
>JAAAPH010000286.1 GCA_009908415.1 Bacteroidota bacterium | reverse complement strand
GGACGCGCGTCGTCTCGCACGACTTCCACATGGGCGCGTGGCGGCCGGTTCGCACGATAGAGGTTGGCGGTCGCCGGCTCTACCTCTGGCGCATCCCCGAAGAGACCCCTCGCTTCGTGGAGCAGCCGGAGTGAGGCGCCCGTCCTCTAATCCCCCCGCTAACATCCAGCGCCCAGGGATAGCGTATCCGGGCGCCTAGTGCCGTGCACCGGCCGAGGGCGCGTGCTACGCGCTGCGGGGAGGCGCGTCGGCGCTGGAGAAGGGGAAATAGCATGAGACCCGAGCCGGAAGAAATGCCCTCCCTTCTTGCTTCTTTCATGTCTCGGGATGTAATTAGTTAATGCAGTCATTTCTTCGAGGCCTTCAGCCAATACGTTTCCGTACTCGTTTGCAGCGATTAGGAGCATGCAGGTGCGCTTCAGCACCTGAGCACCGGGGGGTGGTCAGCGCATGGAGGCATTACAAACGGCCGTAGGCTTCAGCCCGGCTTGAGTCTTCCTCTACTATTGGCGGGTCTCATCCAATCATGTGGGGGCGGGACATGGATACACTTCAGGTATCTCTTTTTGGCAAAATGAGCGTCTCGTGGGCCGGGGGGACGGAGGATCTCCATTGCGGGTCGACGAAGGCGCAAGAGCTCTTCGCGTACTTGGCGCTCCACCGAGAGCGCCCGCACTCCCGTGAGCGTTTGGGGAGCCTGCTCTGGAATCACGTATCTACGAAGCGGTCGAAAGCCTACCTGCGCAAAGCGCTCTGGCAGCTTCAGCACGCGCCGGTCGCCCGGCCGTTCGGCGCGCCTGCACCGAGCGACGGCGACGCGGCAGGCGCCGAGCCGCCGGAGGGGCTCCTCGTCGTGGACGGCAGCTGGGTGCAGCTGAACACCCGAGCCCGCATTTGGCTGGACGTCGACGTGTTCGAGGCCGCCTTTCGGGCCGTGCGCGACCAGGATGTAGACGCCATGAGCCCGGCCGTGGCGGATGCGCTGCAGCAGGCCGTGGCGCTCTACACGAGCGACTTGCTTGAGAACTGGTACCGCGACTGGTGTCTGCTCGAACGGGAACGCCTGCAGGATGTGTACCTGATGGCCTTGGGCAAGCTGGCCCACTATGCCGAACGGCACGGCAGCTACGACACCGGCATCGGGTACGGCCTGCGGATGCTGGAGATCGACCCGGCTCGCGAGTGTGCGCACCGCCGGTTGATGCGGCTGCGCTACCTGTCCGGCGATCGCACCGGGGCGCTCCGGCAGTACGTCCGGTGTGCCGAGGTGCTCGATGCCGAGCTCGGGGTGCAGCCCTCCACGGCAACGCGGCAGCTCTATGAAAACGTCCAGTCGGATGCGCTGCGTCCGGCGCCTGATTTCAATTCTCCAAGCAGGCCGCCGACCGCATCCGACGGGCTGGACCGCATTCGGGCGCTTCAGCAAAAGCTTCAGGGGCTGCAGTCGCAGATCCGGCGCGAGATCGAGGCCGTCGAGATGGTTATCGAGCGTCGCCGCTGATCGACGCCGGCGCCTCGATGGTCCGGCGTGGGCGAGGGGGGCGGTCGCTCCCCCTTCGTGCTTCACCGCCTGGTGGAAGGGGCCCCGCGACCCGTTCAACGCAGGAAGAACGCGAAAAGAACGGCGCGCGATACACCCGTGGAACGGGGTGGTCCATGGCGAACCGCTATCGTGCTCAGTACACAGGCTGTCGCACGGGTGGGGGTGCGCCGGAGCTGTGTAGATCAAATTCGCGGCGCCCGACTCTCCCCGTGTGTTTCTGCGTGGTCCCTGATCATGAGCGTTTCGGAGTCTCAGTCATTCGTGGTGAAGATTTGGAGGGAGGAAGTCCGCGACCCGCGGCGCGATGTGGCGTGGCGCGGGTCCGTGACCCATGCCGGAAGCAAGGACCGACAGTACCTGGAGAGCTTGCCCCAGGTCGTGACGTTCATCGCGCCCTACGTGGAGCAGATGGGCGGATCGCTTGATTACGCGACCCGGCTGCTCCTCTGGTGGAACCGGATCTCCTCGTCCCCGGACGCCTCATCGCCGGGACCGCCGGAACATGCGGAGCCGCGCTAACCACTCGTACGTGCCCAACACCGCCCGGCCATGGCTTCATATCGCGCCATCGAAACGATCAGCGACGCGCTCGTGCGGTTGCTCGATGCCAGCTACGACGCCGCCGATTTCGACGGGCAGCCGCTCACCTTTGACGCCTACCTCCACGATGACTTTGAGAATCCGATGGCCATGGGGGCGTCACTCTTTCTCTACCGCGTCACCATCAACGGCGTGCAGCGCACCCCGCCCGGCCGGACCCGCTCCGACGGGACCCGCGAGCGGGCCCCGCTCCCGCTCGACCTGCATTACTTGATCACCATCTGGGCGCGCGACGCCACCATGCAGCATCGCATTGCCGGATGGATCATGCGCACGCTGGAAGACACCCCCGTGCTGCCGTACGGTGTGCTCAGCACGCTCCGGCCCGATGTGTTCCGTCCCGAGGAGTCCACGGAAATCATCATCGACGATCTATCCAACGAAGACCTACTCCGCATCTGGGAAACCCTCGACACGCGGGGCTATGCGTTGTCCATTCCCTATCGCGTACGCAACGTTCGGGTAGAATCGGAAGACGTCGTCCACAGCGACACGCCCGTCCAGGAGCGCATTTTTCCGGTGGAAGAGGTCTAGAAAGGAGCAGCCCGCCTGCCTGCCATCCCGCCGTGGTTTCCACATCACGAGGGGAGCGCTGGCGAGGCCCGTTGTGGCTCCACCTGCAATCACACGGAACGTCACTATTCGCCATGCCGGTTCTTGACACCATTCGACGGTATACGCCGCTGGGGCTCCGGTTCTGGGACGCCGCCACGGAGACGCGGGTCAGGAGCGGGCTTCGGGTGCGGGTCTGGCCGGAGGCGATGCCGGACCGCGTGACGCACGGCCACCGGACGGTGAGTGGCGATATGGCCGTGCACAACATCACCGGGCTGGAGGCCGTCGAGCGCACGGGGGACGTCGGAGCCGCGCCCGCTGCCCCGTACGTCGCAGCCGTCGAGGATCCACTGGGGCGCTTCGTGCCGACCGCGTTTACCGTCGACCTGCCTCGCGCCGAACGAGGGTTCTACACGCTGGCGCATCCGGAAAGCCCGCCGGGGCCGACGCCGCCGGGCATTTACCTGTTCTCGGCCCCGACCCGCCCGGTCCGATCCACGCTCGCCGTCGTGCGGGCCTTCCTCTGCGACGTGACGACCGGCCAGCCCGCGTCCTTCGCGGCGATGTACGTCGAACACGTGGACGGCGAGGATGACGGCGTGCCGGACGATCGCGTGTGGGTGGGCATGGCCGGCGCAGACGGCGTTGTGCAGGTGCTTTTTCCGTACCCGCGTCTTCCGCTGATGCCCCGTGCCTCCCCGCCGGGGGAGGGGCGCCCGTTGGCCCGGCAACAGTGGCCGTTGCGCATTCGGATTCGCTACGCCCCGACCGCGCAGGACGTCCGGCCCGGGGCCCCGGTCCCGACTGTTGGAAGCGTCTTCCGCCAGTCGCCAGCTACGCTCCTCGTCGATGCGTCCAACGGACCCACCGAAGCCGCCGCCATGGAGGTCAGCCTGCGCCACCGCGTGCCGGCCGTCGTCCGCACGGCTGGGCTTCCGCCCGACGAGCAGGGGGTCCTCCTCGTCCGTCCGGCCACGTCCCCGCCGTAAGCGAACCGTACCGTTTCCTGCTGCCATTCACTCACTGAAGAGGTTCAACCGTGCCCGAATATCTTGCTCCGGGAGTTTACGTCGAAGAGACGAGCTTCCGTCCCAAGTCCATCGAAGGGGTTAGCACCAGCACCGCGGCGTTCATCGGTCCCACGCGCTTTGGTCCCCTCCGGGGCGAGCCCGAACTGCTCACCAGCTTTGCCGACTTCGAGCGCATCTACGGCGGGCTGGACAAGCTCGACATCGTTACGGGCGCACCCCAAATGGCCGGTTCGCCGCCTGAGGTGGAATACCCCACGGAAACGGTCGACAACTACGTGGCGCATGGCGTGCGCGCCTTCTTTGAGGAGGGCGGACGCCGCTGCTACGTGGTCCGCACGTACCGCGAAGCCGAGCCGGCGCCGGGCGATGGCAGTCCGCCCACCGGCCTGGAGGCCCTGTCCGTGGGGACGGCCACCGGTACGGTGCCGGCGCCGGTGACCTCCCCGCCCAGCACCTCCCCATTGGGACTCACGCTCGTCGCGCGGTACCCGGGGGCGGCCGGCAATCTGCGCGTCGCGTTTCTGCCGGTGGTGGGGCGGAATCTGCTGGTCGACGCGGGGGGTACGGCCACGCTGCGCGGCGCCGAAGTGCACGACGTGGTGGTTGTGACGTCCACGGCCTCGCCGCCCACGACGACGGAAACGTTCTACGATGTCGACCGCAATGCATCCGGCGAGTTCATCCTGGTGGCGGCCGACGGGTCCACGCAAGCGGTGAGTGGCCTCAACCCCACCACGGATGCGGTGCGGCGGCTGACCGTCACGGTGCAGTTTGAGCGGCCGCTGAATCGGCCCGAGCAGCCGGGGGCGCTGTACGATACGCCGGAGGTGCTCGAAGACTTCACGCTCTTTCCGGCCGACCGGCGGTCGTTGGCTACGTATTTCAACGAAGAGGCCCCGTCGCGCCGCGTGGCCCTGCAGGTTCCGTTTTACCTGCATGCGGAGGACCTCGCCGCGGGGGGCGCCATCACCGGGGCCGACTACGCCCGGTCCCTGTTTGCCCTCGACGTGGCCGAGGATGAAGTGGCGGTCACGCAGTGCGTGATGGACGGCGGCAACGACGGCCAGCAGTCCGGCGTCGCCGAGTACGAGGGGGATACCGATTCCGCCGACGTGCAGGAGCGGTCGGGTCTGAAGGCCGTCGAGGACATCGAGGACGTCTCGATCCTGGCCGCGCCGGGCTACACGGCCCGGATCGGGGCCGAGGACGTCACGAGCAGTCGGATCTTAGGCGTCCAGGGGCTGCTCATCAGCCACTGCGAACGGATGCGCTACCGCATCGCCGTGCTGGATACGCCGTCGCCCCTGACGCCCTCCGAGGCGCGCGAGTATCGCGGCACCATCAGCTCCACCTACGCCGCCCTCTACTACCCGTGGGTCACGATCTTCGACCCCATCAGCCGCCGCGAGCTCAACCTGCCGCCCAGCGGCTTCATCACAGGCATCTACGCGCGCAACGACGCCGACCGCGGCGTGCAGAAGGCGCCGGGCAACGAAGTGTTGCGGCTGGCCATTGGCGTGGAGACGCGCATCAACACGGCACAGCAGGACGTGCTCAATCCCGAAAGCGTCAACTGCATCCGCTTCTTCGAAGGACGGGGATACCGGCTGTGGGGCGCCCGCCTCACGACCGACGACGTCGAGTACAAATACGTCAACATCCGCCGGTATCTCGCCTACCTGGAGCGCTCGATCGACGAGGGCACGCAGGTCTTCGTGTTCGAGAGCAACGGCCCCGCCTTGTGGGACAACGTGCGCCGCACCGTCGACAACTTCCTTCGCAACGAATGGCAGTCGGGGCGCCTGCTCGGGCGGACGGCCGACGAGGCTTACTTCGTCCGCTGCGACCTGTCCACGATGACGCAAAACGACCTGGACAACGGACGGCTGATCTGCGAGGTCGGCGTGTCCCTGCTGCGACCGGCGGAGTACGTCATCTTCCGCATCGGCCAGAAACTTATCGAGACCGGCGGGTGACCGGGCCGCACGATACGCGCGACAAGACGCGCGGCCGCGCCCGGTGCGCTCTATTTGGTCTTCTCTCTTAACTGATACGCATTCCTCTCATGGCAGAACGACTGGATCGACCCTATAGCCAGTTCAACTTCACCGTCGAGGCCGGTGGCGACTTCGAGTTCAAGGCCGGCTTTCAGGAAGTCAGTGGGCTAGGCATCGAGGTGACCGTGGCCGAGTACCGCGCCGGCAACTCGCCGCTCAAAGCGCCGCGCAAGGTGAACACCACCTTCAAGGTGCCCGATGTGACGCTCAAGCGCGGCGTCGTCGGGGCGGACGATCTCTATGCCTGGCTCAAGCGCGTCCGCGATGGCGAGCAGGAAGACACCTACACGACGCTCACCATCAAGCTGCTCAACGAGGCGGGGGACGAGGCGGACCCGGCTGTGACGTGGGAGCTGCTGGAGGCGCGGCCGATCAAGTACACGGGCGCCTCGCTCAATGGCAAGGGCACGGACGTGGCCATCGAAGAGCTCGTCTTCGCCTGCGAAGACATCAAGATCAATGACAACTAGGGTGGGGCACGTTCTGGACACGGCGGCTTAAGCACGCTTCTGGTGTCCAGCGGTACCCTCCGTTCGGAATCTAACCGCAACGCATGGCGCTTGCTCTCACCACACGACGGCCCGGAATCGCCTTCCGCACGGTGCCATCGGCCCCGGCGGAGGCCCTCCCGCGCATGGACATTGCTGGCTTCGTCGGCTTTGCGGCGCGCGGGCCGCTCCACGTCCCGGTCCCCATCGAGGATGCGGCGCGCTTCGCGGACGTGTTTGGTCCGCCCCTTGAGCTCGTCCGCGATCCCGACACCGGAGCGATGATCACGTCCCATCTGGCCGCGGCGGTCGCCGCGTTCTTTCGGATGGGCGGACGCCGGTGCTGGGTCGTCCGCGTGGCCGAGGCGCCGGCGCAGCGGTGGTTCGTGGTCCCCGGGATGGTGGACGCGCGCACCGGACGCCCGGCCATCGCCCGGGCCCGAAGCCGCGGCAGCGGATTCGACGACCTGCGCGTTGGCACGGTGCTGCGTCGGCGCACGGTGCCCGGTGCCACGCTGCGCCGCGATGCGGATCGGTGGTCGCTACACTGGACGGCCCGCCCCGATGGCGTGGAGTCGGGCACGCTCCTGCGGATCACACGCCCCGAGGCGGGCGCGTGGGCCGGCATCGAGTTGTTCGCGGCGGTGGACACGGTAGGTGCAGAAACCAATCAGGAGGGAGGCGTCGTGGCGACGACGTCGTTCGTCGGCGCCTATCGCGTGAACCCTGGCGTGCCTCTGTTGCCGCCCGGCGGCGTGCCGGCCACCATCCAGGGGGTTGACGGGCGGGCAGCACTTCCGGCGATTGTTGAAGGGGCAACGGCTCCTGCTTCCTATTCCGCGACGCTTGTCCTGACACCTCGCGGCCTCCAGGTGCGGTGCGAAGACGCTCTCGCCCCGATGCCGTCCCCGGGCCACACCCTGATTGCCTCGCTCGCTGATGGGCGCACGGCCTGGCTGCAGGTAGAGGTGGCGCGCAGGGTGGGCAATCCATCCGCGCCCACCGGCCGCTCGGTCCACATCGAGGTGCGGACGCATCGCTGGCCCGTCGAACCCAACAGCGTTGTACCCGACGGGGCCCGCCTGTCGAGCGGCCTGGTGGTCGAACGCGTCACCTGCGATCTGCTGGCGTGGCAGGGTGAAGATGTCGACGCCCGCCTGACGGAGCTGGATCTTACGGCCCGCGCGGCGCGCTCCTGGATGCGTCTTCCTACCGACGATGCCCTCTTCCAGCTCGTGGATGGATTGATCGATGCACCGGCTTCAGGGTCCCTCGCTGCCGAGGTTTTCGACCCGCGCTTCCCGATCGCCGGTCCGGTCGAGGCGCCGGAGACGGTCGGTCCACCCCCCGTGTTCATCCCGTTTGGTATGGCCGGCCGGCCCGACCCAGCGGCAGCTCGCGGCCCCGTCCCGGACGCGCGTTCGACCCTGCGCCGGGATGGGCTAGACACGTTCTCCAACGCATTGTTTTTGGATCCGGACGTGGCCGACGCGACCACGGCGTCACTGGGGCCGCGCCTCGGCAACAAGCTGTACCTACAGCCGAACCGGTCCACGCGGGGCGTCCACGCGCTGTGGCCGGTACGGGAGGTGACGCTGCTGGCGCTCCCGGATGCCGTGCACCGGGGGTGGAAGCAGCAGGCCGCGTCGGGTCCTCCCGCCGGGCTGGATGCGCCCCGTGGCTTGACCGTTGCGCCCTGCGCCAACGATCCGTCGCTGCTCTGCATCGATTGGGAGCCGGTGACAGCCCCCGACGGCTCGCCGCCGCAGCCTGTGGACTACGAACTGCAGGAAAGCGCGTCCCCGACCTTTGAGCCATCCACGACGCGGTACGAGGGGCCGGATGTGCATGTCGAGCGGCCCATCACCGAAACGTGCCCGCGCCATCTGTATGTGCGCGTGCGGGCCAGGGCTGGGGGCCTGTACAGCCCCTGGTCGTCCACCGCGGGGGCCGTGGTGCCCGAGACCGCCTTCCGGACGCAGCGGGCGCGGGTGGACGCGCCGACGCTGCGCCGTGACCCCTCGTCCGCGCCGGATGGATTCGTGCTCCGGTGGCAACGCATCTCGCATGACCCGTTCAGCGGGGCGTCGCCGCCCGCTGAATCTACTGTGGTGTACGACCTGGAGCGCGCTCGCGACCCCGGGTTTACACGCGCGGAGCGGGTGACGGCGGTGCGCGTCGTCGGGGCCGATACATTGGAGCACGTGCCCGTCCCCGGCGTGCAGCACACGTTTTTCCGCGTCCGCGCCCGCGTCGCGTCTGAAGACCGGCCGGGTCCCTGGTCGAACACCGTCGCGGTTCCGCCGGAGGCCGACCCGCCCGTCGCGCCCATCACGCCCCAGCAATACAACCAGCCGGCGTCGGACACGCCCAACCGGGGACGCGCGGGCCTGCTCGACCTGCAGCGGGCGGTGCTTCGCTTCTGCGCCGCCCGGGGCGACGTGCTGGCCGCGCTCGCGCTCCCGGCCGACGACCGGCTGCGGGCGGCGCAGCAGCACCTCGCCCAGCTCACCCAATTAAGCGAGACGTCAAGGACGGCGTCGAAGGGGGTGGGCACGCAGGAGGCGCTGTATGTGCCTACGTGGCGCACGGACGAGGTCCGGACGCTCAGCTTCGGGGCCCTATACCATCCCTGGACGGTCGAGGCCGCGGCCGAGTCGGGCCGCACGACCGTCCGCCCTCCGGATGGGATTGCGTGTGGGATGGCCGCTGCGCGATCCCTGCAACAAGGCGCTTGGAGGGCGCCCGCCAACATGCCGCTGAATGGCGTCCTCGGGCTGCGGCCTGCCCTGAGCGATGCTGCGGTCGAGGCGCTCTTGAGAGCCCGGGCGAATATGCTCGATCGAGCGCCGCGGGGTGCCGTCGTGCTCACCGCGCGGACGCTCGCGCCTGACGCGGCCCTGCAGCCCATCGGGACGCGTCGCCTTCTGATTCTGCTGCGCCGCCTGGCCGAGCGCGTTGGTCCCAGCCTCGTGTTTGAATCGAACCGTCCGGCCCTGCGCCGCCAGGCCGCGGCCGTCTTCGAACGCGTGCTGAGCGACCTGTATCGCCGCGGCGCGCTGGCGGGCACCACGGCCCGCGAAGCCTACCGCGTCGTGGCCAATGCGTCGGTCAATCCGCCCGAGCGCGTGGAGCGCGGACAGCTCGTCGTGGAAGTGCGCGTTGCCCCGGCGCGGCCGCTCGAATTTATCACGATCCGCCTCGTGCAGCGCGGCGAACAGGCGTTCACGGTGCACGAAGGATGACCGTCCCCGCGGACGTGCGATCCACCGAATCAGTCTAACAGTGACGTATGCGACCACTCACTACGTTCAACTTTGAAGTCGACATCCGCCTCCCGGCCGACGGGACGGCGGATCCGAACGCGACCGGGCCTGCGCTCTGCAAGGCGGCCTTCGCCGAGTGCGACGGGCTGGAGCTGACCATGCAGTCCAAGACCCTCACCGAGGGGGGCAACAACGTCGCGCAGATTCAACTCGTCGGCCCCGTGAGCTACGGGCAGCTCACGCTCAAGCGAGGCATGACGACGACGTTCGATCTGTGGGCGTGGTTCAGCCGCGTGACCCGGCCGGACGGCTATCGCCTGCGGGCGGACGTCACGGTGCGTGTCTACCCGACCCGGTCGGCTGCGGAGGAGCCGGCCATAACGTTCCAGTTGCGCCGCTGCCTGCCGGTCAAGATGCGGGCCCCGGCGCTCAACGCCAAGGACGGCGGCATCGCCATCGAGGAGATGCACATTGCCTACGAGCGGTTGGACGTGAAGGAGCTCGCCGGCACCGTCTCCGACCAGTCCGCGCCGGCCGCATAAAGCGGTCCGCCCGTTCACGATCTGCCCACGCATGTACCGACCCATTCCATGTCCACCGAAGGAACGACGCTCGCCAAGGCACAACTCGTCGAGGTCACATTCAATGACGACGGCGAGGTGGAGGACGACACCGGAAGCGGCCTCGTCGTGCCCATCCAGTTTAACCCGGAGACGCTCAAAGTGACGTACCAAGTCAAAAAGGCCAACGACGACCAGCAGGGGGGCTCGGCGGTCCAGTACACCGGACCGGGCGAGACGAAGTTGGCCGTGGAGCTCGTGTTCGACACGACGGTCTCGGTGGAGGCGCCGCCCCAGCAGCCGGGTGATGACGAGCAGGTCGGGGCCGGGGCCGTGGTCGATGGCGAGGTGAAAGACGTGCGGGTACTCACGCGAGCGGTCAATTACTTCTTGCGGCCCAAGGAGGAGGGGGGCGAAGAGGGCTACGCGCCGCCCGGCGTGCTCTTTCAATGGGGGTCGTTTTATTTCGCCGGCGTGATGGACGCGATGAATGAGACCCTGGAGTTTTTCTCCCACGAAGGACGCCCGTTGCGGGCCTCGGTGTCCATCTCGATCACCCAGCAAAAGGTGAACCCGAAGATTGCCGGTACGAACGGGGGCGCCACGAACAGCCCCGATGCCGGCACGACGCAGCAGCAACAGACGCCGCGAACGGCGGCGCGCGAAGGAGAGAGCGTCCAGCAGCACGCCGCCCGCACGACAGGAGACCCGTCCAACTGGCGGGCTACTGCCGAACGAAATGGTATCGAAAACCCCCGCCGGATCCCGGTCGGGACCCAACTCGCCTAACGCATACCCTGACGCCCCGACGCCATGAGTGTCGTCATCAACGACTTTGAGATTATCACCGAACCGCCGCCCGACGCGCCGCCGGAGGACACCGAATCCGAACCGGTCCCAGCACCCGCCTCCATCCAGCCCCGCGATGTCGAGGCCATCATGGAGCGCGTGGCGCAGCGCCGGCGCCGGCTCCGCGCGCACTGACCGCACCGCGTGGGTCCGGACGGCACGCCGCGCACCACACAACCACACATCCTATGGGAGATTTTGGCTCAACCCCCGCTGTCTACTCGGCACGTCCGCGGATCACGCTGGACGGCACGGCGCGCCCGGTGCTCGCCGCGGAGGGATTGCTGACCCTGCTGGTGGAAGAGACGACGGACGGGCTGTATCGCTGCGAAGCGACGTTTGGCAACTGGGGGCCTTCCGGAGACGGCGCGCCAAACTTTGCGTTTTTCGACCGGCAGACCTTCGACTTCGGGACGCGGATCGTCCTGGAGGCCGGCGCCGGCGGGTCGGCCGCTCAGCTGTTCGATGGCGTGATCACCGGCCTGGAGGCCCACTACCCGAATGCACGGCCGCCGGAGCTCACCGTGCTGGCCGAGGACCGACTGCAGGACCTGCGGATGACGCGCCGGACCCGCACCTTCGAAGACGTTACGACGGAAGACGTCCTGAACCAAGTGGCCTCGGAGCACGGGTTGCAGGCCGTCCTCGACGTGCCCGCGGAGCCGTCGTACGCCGTCCTCGCCCAGGTCAACCAGAGCGACCTGGCGTTTCTGCGCGACCGCGTCCGGAGTGTGGATGCCGAGGTGTGGATTACGGGCGACACGCTCTACGCCCAGCGCCGCAGTGATCGGCGCGAGGACGAGGTGACCCTCACCTACGGCCAGGGACTGCGCGAATTTTCCGTGCTCGCCGACCTCGCGCACCAGTGCACGGCGTTCGTCGTGAGCGGGTGGGATTCGGAAGCGAAAGAGCGCATCACGGGCCGTGCCGACGCGCACGCCGTGCAGGGCGAAACGGACGGCGGCGAAAGCGGCCCCGCCATCCTCCAAGATGCCTTTGGCGACCGCATCGAGCAGATGGTGCACACCGTGCCTTTCACCGAGGCCGAGGCCCGCCCGCACGCCGAAGCCGCGTTTCGCCAGCGCGCCCGACGCTTCGTGGAAGGCCGCGGCGTGGCGCTCGGCGATGCGCGGCTGCGGGTCGGCGCGCGCGTCACGCTCCGGGGCCTGGGAAGGCTGTTCAACGGGGCGTACACCGTCGTCGGCGTCCAGCACACCTTCGATATCCCTACTGGCTTCCGGACGCGGTTCGACGTGCAGCGCCCGGCCATTGACGTGCCCTGAGAGTGGGTATCACAGCCCTCATCCTTTTTCGTCACAATACGTCTGTTCCCATGTCCCTTCCTGCAACCCGCTCCTATGACGACACGGTGGACCGCCGCCAGGCTCGCGGGTACGGCGGCCATTTCTACGGCGTGTATCCGGCGACCGTCGTGAGCATTACCGACCCGGCCGACCAGGGGCGGGTGCGCGTGGAACTGCCCTGGGCGCCCGACACCGGAGACAGTCGCTACGAGGCGTGGGCGCGGCTGGCCACCATGATGGCCGGGGCCGACCGCGGAAGCTGGTTCGTGCCCGACGTCGGCGACGAAGTCCTCGTCGCGTTCGAGAGCGGCAACCCGCGGCGCCCGTACGTGGTGGGCAGCCTGTGGAATGGGCAGGACGCCCCGCCTGAGACGATGGACGGCGGGGGCGAGAACAACGTGAAGGTGCTTCGTTCGCGCCAGGGCGTGCAGATCACGCTCGATGACACCACCGGGCAGGAAACGCTGGTGCTGGAGACGCCCGGCGGGCACACCGTCACCCTGGCCGATCAGGGCAGCACCATCACGGTGGAGGACAGCGGCGGGAGCACCGTGGAGATGGGGCCCAGCGGCGTGTCGATCAACACGCCCGGCAGCGTCCAAATTCAGGGCAGCGACGTCACGATTACGGCCGGCAGCGTGACGGTATCGTCGGGGATGAGCAGCTTCAGTGGCGCCGTGCAGGTCGGCTCGGTCGTCACCACACCGAGCATCGTCGCATCCAGCTATACGCCGGGCGCGGGCAACATCTGGTAGAACCGCCGTGCAGATCGCAATGTCAGGGACTACGTCACACCGAATTGCACCCAACGGGTAGAGCGCATGCGTCATCCTGTTATCTGGAATCCACCGGCCCCCATGTGGTCGTCCGCCCTCACGGCCGACCGAGCGCGGTTTGACCGGCCGGCCCTGCTGCGATTCGCGGTAGACGACTTCATGGGCACGCTCCGCGATACGCTCGCCCGCGATCCGAGTGCACTCGACGGGTACCGGGTTCGCCCCGAGACGTGGAAGACGGCGTCGGCCTGGGCCAAAACGGCCGTCCCCGGCCTCAGCGAAGCGGTGAAGCTGTACCAGCCCGCCCACCAGCGGTTTTACCTGGTGACCGCCAGCCTGGTGTGTCGCATGCGCGGGCTGCCCGACCGCCGGGTGCAGCCGCAGCAGCAGGAGCGCGCCGCGATCGTGATCCGCCGCGTCGAGCCGACGAACCCGCAAGGCACTGTGGATATCACGCGGCCGGAGTCGTTTCGGGAGTTGGCGTGGTGCGGGCCGGCGGCCGGATGGACCGACCTAGAGGGCGGACTGCCGGAGGGGACCGTCGAGGAGGAACTGCCGATGTTTCCGGTGACGTTTCCCGTCGAGCGCGCGCTGGATACCCGCCGTGCCCGGAGCGCCCGGTCGGGGCGCCGGAATGGTCGGTCCGCCGCGTCGCGTCCGTCGGCGCAGCGCACGGTCTGGGCAGCGCTGCTTCCGGTCGGGCGCC
>JAAAPH010000479.1 GCA_009908415.1 Bacteroidota bacterium | reverse complement strand
CTGCTTGAAAATCAACAAGATTGCAATAAGTAGCATGCAGACGAAGGCGTAAGCCGTCGTGCATGCCGTGGTAGGCGACGATGTGAAACTAGCCGGGGGCTCTTCGGTAGGCGTAACGACATTCGGGGTCAAGGGCAAGCGTGGTGCAGCGGCACAACCCCCCGATCGCATTCGGTACTTGGACGGTGTGCAGGCGATTCACTGAGGACTCGGGGAATCGCCTGACGCATGTTGGTCCGATCTTTGGAATATGACAATTGCATCTTGGCGCGTCCTTGACCGTAGCAGTGTGTCCTGTTCGCACGGCTTTGGCTAACCCTGTGAACGACGTGAGTACCTCAGAGCGTACATTTGACAGTGGACGTGACGAATCGACAGCTCCGCCGCTGAGCGAGCGCGAGCAGAACGTGCTCCGGCTCATCGTGAAAAACTTCATTGACACGGCGGGTCCTGTGGGGTCGCGGTCGCTCGTGCGCAAGTACGGACTGGACCTGAGTCCGGCCTCCATCCGCAACACGATGAGCGACCTGGAGGACATGGGCTATCTGGACCATCCGTACACGTCGGCCGGCCGCATGCCGACGGAGCTGGGATATCGCACCTTTGTGGACGAGCTGATGGGCACCCCCGAGCTGTCGGCCACGGAGCGCCGGATGCTGAAGATTCGACTGGCCCAGCTGGTGCGCGACACCGACGAAATGCTACGCGAGAGCTCGCGGCTGCTGAGTCAGCTGACCGACCTGTTGGGGGTGACGCTCAGTCCGCGCCTGTCCACCGGCGTGCTGGAGCGGCTCGACGTCGTGCCCCTCACGGGCGAGCGGCTCATGTTCGTGCTCAGCGTGCGCGGTGGCATGGTGAAAACGATCGTCGTCGAGTTCGAATCGGACCTCAAGCGCTCCGCCTTGGACCGCGTGGTATCGATCCTGAACGAGCGGCTGGCCGGGCTCACGCTGCAGGAAATCCGCGAGACGCACGAGGAGCGCGTGCAGGACATCGACGATCCGACCGGCATCGTGCGGCTGGTCCTCGAAAAATCGCCGCGGCTGTTTAGTGAGCCCACCGAGGGGCGGCTGCGCCATGGCGGCACACAGAACATTTTGCGGCAGCCCGAATTCCAGGAGCCCGACGACGTGCGGCACCTCATGGAAGTGATTGAGGACGAGACGCTGGTCGTTCAGGTCCTGGAAGGCATGCTCGACCCGCAAGCGCAAGACGTCGGCCAGGCCTTCATCAGTATTGGCAGCGAAAGCCGCTCTGAGGAAGTCGACCAGTACTCGATTGTGGTTTCGCCGTACCGGTTGGGTGGGAGCGTGGGCACGCTCGGCGTGATTGGCCCGACCCGCATGAACTACGGCCGCGTCGTGGCGCTCGTGCAAAACATGGCCACCATGTTGAACCGACCGGGTGAGGCCGAAGCGGCATCGTCATCGACCTCCTAAGTTGCCATGCGTATGGATGACCTGATTTCAGAGGCCCGGCGGCGCTATGCCGCCGCCCGTAAGGCGTACTCCAATTACACGGATTCCGACACCGATTCTCAACGAGCTACCGAACGCACCGACGTGAGTGACAACGAACACGTAGAAACCCCCGACGCAACCGCTGACGAGAACGGCACGTCGCCCCGCACGGAGGCCACCGATACGGCCCCCGACGAACAGGGCGACGACAGCCGTTCCGCCGAAGAGCGGTCGCCCGAGGAACAGATTGCCGCGCTGAAGGAAGAGCAACAAGAGCTCAACGATAAGCTTCTCCGCAAGGCGGCCGAGTTTCAGAACTTCCGCCGCCGGATGCAGCGCGAGAAGAAGAAGCTGTTTCGCTCCGGCAAACGGGAGGTGATTCTGCCCATGCTGGAGGTGCTAGACGACTTCCAGCGTTCCATCGAGGCGGCCGAGCAGCTCCAGGAGCAAGACGACGCGGAGGCGGCGTACGAATCGCTGAAAAGCGGCGTCGAGATGGTCTTTCAGAAATTCCTCGACGAACTGCAAGGGGTTGGCGTCGAGCCCATCGAGGCCGAGGGCAAGCCGTTCGATGAGAACGTGCACGAGGCCATGATGCAACAGCCCGCCCCCGAGGGCGTGCAGGAAGGCACCGTGCTCCACGAAACCCGAACCGGCTATCGCCTCGACGACCAGGTGCTTCGGCACAGCCGCGTCATCGTGGCCTCCTAGATCCTCGTTGACCTTCAGCGCCTCGATAGCCCGCTGACGAACTCTGCGAACCCCGCATTCATGCCTGAAGACTATTACGACATCCTCGGCGTCAGCCGCGACGCTTCGGACGACGAGATCAAGAAGGCCTATCGGAAGAAGGCCATGAAGTACCATCCGGACCGGAATCCGGACGATCCGGAGGCGGAGGCGAAATTCAAGCGGGCGGCGGAGGCGTACGAGGTGCTGTCCTCGTCCGAGAAGCGCCAGCGCTACGACCGGTACGGCCATGCTGGCGTGGGCAATGGCAGCCGGGGCGGCGCCGGCGCCGGCTTCCAAGATATCAACGATATCTTCGACGCCTTTGGCGACATCTTCGGCGGGGCCGCCGGCGGAGGCAGCATCTTCGATGAGGTGTTTCGCAATGCGGGCCAGCGCCGCCGGTCGAGCCGTCGCAGCGGCAAGGCCGGGAGCGACCTTCGCATTAAGTTGCCCCTCACGCTCGAAGAGATCGCAGAGGGGGCCGAGAAGCGGATTAAGGTGCAAAAGTTCGTTCAGTGCGACGACTGCAGCGGTACGGGCGCGGCGGGTGGCACCGAGGGCGAAAACTTTATGATGTGCCCCGAGTGCGACGGCACCGGCGAGATCCGGCAGGTGTCGCGGTCGGTCTTCGGTCAGTTCGTCAACGTACAGGCCTGCCCGCGCTGCAACGGCGAGGGCCGCATCATCCAAGACAAATGCGCGACCTGCGGTGGACAGGGCCGCCTCGAAGACGAGGAGACGATCACGATCAACGTGCCGCCGGGCGTCATGGAAGGCAACTACCTGACGCTTCGCGAAGCCGGCAACGCCGGACTCCGCGGCGGCCCGGCGGGCGACCTCCGCATCGAGATCGAAGAGGAGCCCCACGAACACTTCAAGCGGGACGGGCTGGACATCTTCTACGACCTTCACATCTCGTTCCCCGACGCAGCCTTAGGTACCGAGGTTGAGGTGCCTACTCTGAAGGGCAAGGCGAAGCTTCAGATTGATCCGGGCATCCAGGCCGGCAAGATTTTGCGGATGCGCGACCGGGGCCTACCGGAGTTCAACGGGTCGCGGCAAGGCGACCAGCTCATCCGCGTGCACGTGTGGACGCCGCAGGAACTGAGCGCGGAGCAAGAAGACGTGCTGCGAGAGTGGCAATCCGCCGAGCCGTTCACGCCCAAGCCAGAGAACACGAAGCCGCGCAAGTCCTTCTTCAGCAAGGTCAAGGACGTCTTTACTTGAGGGGTGGAGTCTGTGGGAAGACGGAGGTGGGGCCTCCCTTCGCATCGACTCTTCGCATCGACTCGCTACACTCCGTCTCCTGTTGATCCATCTTAGTACGTTATGCCCGAATCTGTGGACGGAGAAACGCTGCGCCGGGTTATGCGGCGCGTCCCTTCACCCGTCACCGTGATCACGGCGGCGGACGCGACGGAAGCGCGCGGCATCACCATCGGATCGTTCACCAGTCTGGCGCTGGAGCCGCCGCTCGTCTGCTTCAACGTGAACCACGACGCCCAGATGCACGATGTGGTGCTGGATGCGTCGCGCTTTGCCGTGCACATCCTTGGCGACGAACAGGCGCATCTGGCCAATCACTTTGCCGTGCCCGACCTCACAGGCGATGAGCAGCTGCGCTCGGTGCCGCATGCTGTGGATGAGCACGGGACGCCCATCCTCGACGAGGTGACGGCCGTGCTGCACTGCGTGCATCACGACGTGTTCACGGCCGGCGATAAGTCGATCGTCGTGGGGCGGGTGGTCGAGGTGCAGGCGAACGACGACCGAGGCGCTGTGCTGTACTACAAACGCACCTATCGCGGCGTGGGCGACGAGTTGAGGTCGACGCTGTTGTCGCCCGTAAAGCGCGCGTCCAACGACACATCGTGAGCGCCAGGGCCGTAGAACGCGAAGTCATAGCGGGCCGGGTCCTCCGGGCAGAGCCGGCGGCACGCCGCCGTGAGGCGTTGCACGGCCTTCCAGTCGTTCGATTTGCGCTCGACAAAGCCCAGCGCCCGTGCTTGCCGGCCGGAGTGTACGTCGAGCGGAAGCAGTAGCTGGTCGGGCGTGATGCGCGTCCAGAGGCCGAGGTCCACCGGGCCAGGGCGCACCATCCACCGCAGGTACATGTTGAGCCGCTTGCAGGCGCTGCCGGCCGCGGGGCGGGCAAGGTGCTTGCGCAGCCGCTCCGGCGTATCGGGCGCGATGGCGAGGAGCGTCGTGCTGAAGCCCTGGATGGCCGCCCCCACATCGTCCGCCTCGGACGGCAAGTGGTCGGCAAACAGATTTTCGATCGTACCGTGCCGGGCGAGCGCTGCGCTCAGGTTGCGCGTGAACCAGAAGGCATCGATGGGCTGAAACGTGCGGTGCTTGAAGCCCGCCAGCGCAGCGGCGTCGCGGTCCGGATCGAAGTCGCGCACGAAGCGAAACGGCGCGTAGTCCATCCGCTCGCACAGGGCCTCCATCTTGTTGAGCACGGTCTGCCGCCGGCCCCATGCGAGGAGTGCAGCGTACAGCCCAATCACCGCTTGATCGCGCGGATCGTCGAAGCCGTGGGGGATCGAGATTGGATCGTCGGCGATAAACGTACGGCGCTCGAATCGATCGACGAGGCCATCCAGGTAGGCTTTCAGCTCAGCCGGTGTGGGCATTGGGCGGGGGGATGGAGCGACTGGACAGGCGAGAGCCGATTCACGCGTCTTGAAACAGCGCGGCCGCCCGCTTGAGGTCCACATTGCCCCCGCTGATGACGGCCCCGATGCGGCGATGGTCACCCGGCACCACGCCGTCGAGCAGCGCGGCCGCGGCCAAGGCTCCCGTCGGTTCCACGACGATCTTCATGCGCTCCCACAGGAAGAACATCGCCGCGCGAAGGGCCTCCTCCGAGACCGTCACCATGTCGTCGGCGTACTCGTACACGAGCGGGAAGGTGACCTTGCCGAGGTAAGGCGTGCGCGCGCCGTCCGCGATCGTATCGGGGTTGTGAACGGTGTGCAGCTCGCCCGAGTGGAACGAGCGGGTGGCATCGTCGGCGCGAGCCGGCTCCACGCCGATGACGGTGCAGTCGGGCGCGTGGTGCTTGGCCGCGATGGCGCAGCCGGAGAGGAGGCCGCCGCCGCCGCAGCAGACGAGCAGTACGTCGAGCGCGCCGACCTCGTCGAACAGCTCGTCAGCCACCGTGCCCTGACCGGCCACGACGTCTGGGTGGTCGTACGGCGGGATGATGGGCAGGCCGCGCTCGGTGGACACCTCTTGCGCCAGCTCTTCACGTGTGGTCGTCGCCGGGTCGTACGTGATGATGGTGGCGCCGTAGCCGCGCGTCGCCTCCAGCTTGACGGCCGGGGCGTTCTCGGGCATGATGATCGTGGCCGGCACGCCGAGGAGGCGGCCGCTCAGCGCGATGGCCTGCGCGTGGTTGCCGGACGAGTACGTTAGCACGCCGCGCTCCTTCTGGTCGGGCGGCAGCTGCGACAGCGCGTTGTAGCCCCCTCGGATTTTGAAGGCCCCCGTACGCTGGAAGTTCTCGCACTTGAAGAAGACCTCCGCCTGCACCTCTTGGTCGACGGTGCGTGAGGTCATGACGGGCGTGCGTCGCACGACGCCATCGAGCCGGGCCCGGGCCGCTGCCACGTCGGCGTAGTCGACCAGCAAGTCGCCGGTGGCCGTGGGCGGATCGGCAGGGAGCGAGACGTCTGTAGCAGAAGGCATGGGCGTGCAGTCAGGGAGGGTAAAAGGAGGACAATGCTCTCTATGCATCAGGGGAGGCGCTGTTCGGGGCGTCGGCGTCGTCGACCGGGCGCTCGATCACGACCTCCACCTCGCTGACGAGCGCGGCGAAGGCGCCCACGGCCGCCAGCGTGGGCGCGAGGACGATGGCCGCCGTCGCGCCACCGACGCCTACGGACAGCGGAAACTCCATCACCGTGCGCCCCTCTTTGCGGATGATGATGCGCCGAGCGTTTCCCTCCTCGATGATCTCGCGGACCTTGTCGACGAGCCGGTTGCTTTTCACCTTGATGCGGTCGCGCGTGAAGGACGAGTCATTCGATGCCTGTTTGCTCATGGCCGGTCTGGAAATCGATGGAGAGAGTGCGTGAGGCACAAGGTAGGGCGCGCCGCTGCGCGATACAACAGGATCGTCGCCCAGTTGCAGCGAGAATGCGAAACGGGCAAGACGAAGTTATTACCCGCTTTATCGGCGGCACAGGCGGTAACCGGTACAGAGGGCGGATGGTTGGAACTGGCATCTGGTTTGTGCCCGTGACCCATCCACCCATGAATACCCGCCAAAGCAAACGAACCGCCGTGATTTTTCCCGCTCTTGTCTGGTACTACGTGCGCTGCGTGGTGTTGTGCGCGGCATGCGCGCCCGAGCTGCATGCGCGCGCCGGTCGTGAAATTGTTGCCTGGAGACCGTGGGCGCGCGTGCTGCTCTTTACGCTTCTTCCGGCCCGTCGCACGGCGCCTGCAAGGATCTGGGTGCCTCCCGCGTACCGGCATCCCGTGCAGCACATGCGCTCGACCCTCCGTCGGGTGGGCCACGGGGGGCGGTGACCGCGGGCGACGAACGGGGGAACCCGCAGGGGGCACGGGCGATTAGGGCGGCAGGTTCACGCCGCTCATGTCCACTGCTCACTGCCTCGATTGCATGCTCCCCGTCTGGCTCACCGACACCGTCACGAGCGACCTGGGTCGCGCCCTGCACTACACCTTGCTGTGGGGGCTGCAGGGCGTCGAACTGCGTGCGGTGGGGGGCGACGATGATCGGGTCCCCCACGTGAACGTCGCGCAAATCAGGCAGCGCCTCGCCGATGCCGAGATGCTGCCGGCCGCGGTGAATCCCGGCATGTTCGCTGGGCCCGCTGCAGGCCGCGCGCTCTGGCTGAACGAGCTGGCCACCTTCGACGAGACGCTCCGGCTGTGCAGCCAGATCGAGTGTCCGCGCGTGATCGTCTCTTCGTTTGCGGGCGGGGCGGAGGCCGAGGTCGCGGCTGAGGCTGCCACGCAAGCGTTGCGGCGCGCCGGAGAAGCCGCCGCCGAGTACGGCATCACCGTCGCCGTGCTCAACGAAGTGGGCATGGCGCATCCGACCGGGCAAGCGCTGGCGGCGCTTCTCGACGCCGTCGATCATCCCTTCGTGGATGCCGCCTGGCATCCGGCGCAGGCGATGCGGGCCGGAGAAGACCCCGCCGTCGGGCTGGCTGCACTGAGCGGACGCGTGGCCTTCGTCCGCTGCGCCGATGGACAGCCCACGCCGCACGGGTGGGAGGAACGGCCGTTCGCTGAGGGCGAGGTCGGCTGGGAAGCGCAGGTCGAGGTGCTCCACGAGCAGGGCTATCAGGGGCCGCTCAGTTTAGAGATCAACGTCGAGCCGCGGCCGAAGGTCGGGCTGCGCAGCGCTACGCGACTCATTCGACTGCTGCGCTCGGTGCGGCGCGCGGCCTGATTCAAGGGGTAAACTGGAACAGCGGGCCGGACGGACCGTTGTGAGTCCGCTGAGCCGCATCATGCGGCCCTTTGGCTTTTGCCCCTGGCCTGTTCACCCAATCTGCCCCCGTATCATGGCTATCTCGCGCGACGAAGTTCGCCATATCGCCTCGCTTGCTCGCCTCCGCTTCTCGGACGACGAAGAGCAGCAGATGGCCGAAGAGATGGGGAAAATTCTGGACTACGTCGACAAGCTGGAGGAGCTCGACACGTCGGGTATCCCGCCGATGTCGCACGTGCTCGACATTCACAACGTATTTCGGGAGGATGAGGTGGAGCAGCGCATCGATCACGAGGACGCGCTCCGCAACGCCCCCGATGCCGACAGCGACTATTTCCGCGTCCCGAAGGTGATCGAGTAGCCCTGGCGCGCGTTCAGCTTACCTGTTTGCACTTTCCTGAGGGATTGGCCCCGTCATGGCCCGCTCGAAACGACGCCGCATCCCTGCCGGCGCACACGATACGTTCTGGGATCGCCTCTCCACACCGGCGCGTCACGGGCTCTGCCTGGCGCTGTTGCTCGTCCTCTCGTTAAGCTTCTTCGCGCCCATTCACTTCGGTGGGCAGCAGATCCACGGCGGTGACGTCGTGAGCTGGCGCGCCAACGCGGAGGCCATGCTCGAGTACGAACGCGAGACAGGCGACTACGCCCTCTGGGCCCCCAACGTGTTCAGTGGCATGCCGGGGTATCTGATTCAGTACCCGAAAGCCGTGCCGCAGCTCGACACGGTGTTCAACGCGCTGCGCGGCTTCGCTTGGCCCACCTCGCACTTCTTCCTGCTCCTGGCCGGTGCGTACTTCCTCGTCGTCTACCTCACCCGTAACTCGCTGGCGGGCTTGCTATCCGCCGCGGCATTCGGGATGACGACGTACATCCCCATCTTGCTGAAGGCCGGACATCAGACCAAGTTCGTCGCGCTCGCTTTTGCGCCGTACGTCATCCTGGCGTTCGTGTACGCGATGCGCAACCCGTCGCTGATGGCGAGCCTGCTGTTCGGCGGGACGCTTGCGCTCCAGCTCCGCGCGCAGCACCCGCAGATCACCTACTACGTGATGATGGTGATCGGTATCTGGTGGGTCGTTGAACTGGTCGGTGCAATGCGCAACGACCGCAGCGCCCGCCTGCCAAAGATCGGGAAGTCGACGGGGTGGCTGGCGCTGGGTACCGTCCTGGCGCTTCTGATGGTGGCCCAGCCCTATCTGGCAACGTATGAGTACAAGGCGTATACCATCCGGGGCGCTGCGGTGGAAGGCGGGGGCGGAGGGGGCGGCAACATGGGTTGGGATCGAGCGATGATGTGGAGCCAAGGGCCGGGCGAGCTCACCACACTGGCCATTGCCGACGCGTACGGCGGCGGCGAAGCGTATTGGGGCCCGAAGCCCTTCACCGAAGGGCCGCATTACCTCGGCGGCATCGTGCTCGCTCTCGCGATTCTTGCGCTGTGGCGTGTGCGTTCGAATGCCGTCTACGGCCTCGGCCTCGGTGCCTTCATTACGACGCTCTTTGCACTCGGCCGGCACGCCGCGTGGATCAACCGGCCGATGTTCGAATTCTTCCCATTCTTCGACGCCTTTCGCGCGCCGGAGACTTGGCTCTCCATCACGGCACTCACGCTAGCCGTGCTGGCTGGGATCGGACTCGATTACGCGCTCACGCCGTCCGAGTCGAAGGCGGCCGAGGAGGGCCGGCGGCGCTCGGTGTACATCTCGCTCGGTGGCGCGATCGGCGTCGTGCTCCTGCTGCTCGTTGCGAACGACGCGATCTTCAGCTTCGAGCAGCCGAACGAGCGGCAGCGGATCGTGCAGGCCATTCAGCAGCAGCGTCCGGATCTGTCGGTCCAGAACCCGCAGGTGCAGCAGTTCATCGATCAGCAGATTCAACAGCAGAAGACCACGCGCCAGGACACATTCCAGCAGGACGCGATCCGGACGCTACTCTTTCTCGGGATGGCCGTCTTCCTGCTCGGGCTGTACCGAAACGAGAACGTGCCGCGCTGGGCCGCCGGCGGCCTCATCGCGCTGCTCGTCGTGGTCGACCTGTGGGGCGTGGGCAAGCGCCATCTGAACGCCAACACGATGACGCAGGCCCGCAGCGCCGAGCAGGAAATCGCCACGTACGGCTTCGACGAGTTCATCAAGGAGCAGATGCGCGAAGCGGGCGGCCCGGGGCACTTCCGCACGCTGCCGCTCGCGCTCAACCCGACGAACAATGCCCGCGCGTCGTACCACTACGAGCAGACGGGCGGCTACCACGGCGCCAAGCTGCAGCGGTACCAGAACTACATCGACCACATCCTCCGGCTGAATCAGGGCGTGCCCAATGAAAACGGGCTCGACCTGATGAATACGCGCTACATCATCGCCCGCCAGCAGTTGCCGGGCACGCGCGTCGCGTATCGGGACGAGCAAACGGGCATGCTCGTGCTCGAAAACATGGACTACGCCCCCCGTGCCTACTTCGTGGGGCAGACGGAGGTGATTGCCGACCCGCAGCAGACCTGGCAGCGCCTGCGCGCCGCGACGTTCGCGCCGCAGACGACAGCCATTCTGCCGGAGCCGATCGACCAACCCGTTACGCCTGTCGACTCGGCGAGCACGACGGCGGTGTCGCTCCAGCAATACACGCCGCGTGAGATCACGTGGCAGGTGGAGACCGACGCGCCGCGCCTCCTCGTCGTGAGCGAGGTCTATTACCCAGCCGGTTGGGAAGCGACGATTGATGGTGAGCCTGCGGAGATTCACCGGGCCAACTATCTGCTACGCGCCGTGCACGTTCCTGCAGGCGAGCACACTGTCACGATGCGGTTCGATCCGCAGGTGCATCAGACCGGCGTGTGGGTCTCGGGGGTGTCGACGGCCTTCGTCTACGGCGGCGTGCTCGTCTTACTCGGCCTTCCCTACGCCCGGCGCCGACGGCGTGGCGATGCCGAATCAGAGGAGGGCCAGGGCGGTGCGTAAGTCGTTGGGGGGGAGTTGGAAGGTTAAAGGTTTTTAGGTTGAAGGTTGACAGGTTTTTGGACCGGGGTAGCGGAGCTTGAAACCGGAAACTTGGAACCTGAAACAAATTCTTACAACCGTTCACAATCTCCGGAAATGGCGGCCGCGCCTCCTTCAGACGCCGAAAACCGCTCGAATGACCGGCAGCGCGTGTTGCTGGTGGCCTACTACTTTCCGCCAGCGGGCGGGCCGGCCGTGCAGCGCATCCTCCAGTTCGTGGAGCACCTGACCGACTACGGGTGGCAGCCCACGGTGCTGACGGTTCGCCAGGGCGCCTATCCGAACCGCGACCCATCGCTTCTCGATGCCGTGCCGTCGTCGGTGGATGTGCACCGCACGGCGTCGCTCGATCCGCTCGCGCTGTACGCCCAGCTCACCGGTTCCGGCGGCGATGACGGTGGAAGCGCGCTGCCCGCCGGATCGCTCGGTGAGGATCGCACCTCGTGGCTGGAGTATGGGGCGCGGTGGGTGCGTGCCAATGTCTTCATCCCGGATGCGCGGATCGGCTGGTGGCCGTTTGCCGTGGCCGCGGGCCGGCGCCTCCTGGCCGAGCACAAGTTCGACATGATCCTGTCGAGCGGCGCGCCGCACTCGGTGCACCTCATTGGCCGGAGCCTGCACCGCCGCACCGACGTCCCCTGGGTGGCCGACCTGCACGACCCGTGGACCGACATCAGTTACTACGACGAGTTCCCGCACACCCGCTGGGCGCGGCAGCTCGACGCGCGGCTGGAGCAGTCGGTGCTGTCCGAGGCCTCGGCCGTGACGACCGTTAGCCCCTCCTGGGCCGATTTGTTCTTGCGGAAGGCGCCCAATCGCTACGCCGTGATCGAAAATGGTTTTGACGCCGACGCATTTGCGGCGGTGGAAGAGCCGCTGGACGAACCCTTCGTACTCGCCCACATTGGAAAGCTGTATGCCAGCCGCAACCCGACGGCCCTCTGGGACGCGCTGGCCACCCTGCGTAGCGACGGCGCGATTCCTGCGTTACGCGTGCGGCTCATCGGCACCGTCGACCCGGTCGTGCGCCGCTCCATTGCCGAGCACGAGCTGGAGCCAATCGTGTCCATCGAGCCGTTTGTGCCGCACGAGGAGGCCATCCGCCAGATGGCACGCAGCACGCTGCTGCTGCTCGTGATCGAGCCGTTCGCGCAGGCCCGCGGTATGATTACGAGCAAGCTGTACGAGTACCTGGCCTCCGAGCGGCCGGTGCTCGGCATCGGCCCGGTGGAAGGCGACGCGGACAGGCTGCTGCGCTCCGCGGAGGCGGGACGGGTCGTCTCGTGGAGCGATGCCCAGGCCGCCCGCGCCCTGATCCGGTCGCATTACGACGCTTGGGTGGAAGGCACGCCCCGCTCGGGCGCTTCGCGCGGCGCCATCCAGGAGCACAACCGGCGCCACCAGGCGAAGCGGCTCGCGCAGCTCTTCGACGAACTCGTGGCCCGTACGTCCTCCCCCGTAACGTGACCGCAGGCATGGGACGGCTTCCCAACTTTCTGATTATCGGCGCGGCGAAGTCAGGGACGACCTCGCTGTATCACTACCTGCGGCAGCATCCGGACGTGTTCATGCCAGCGGTGAAGGAACCGCGCTTCTTCGCGTATGCCGAGGATCCGCCGCCCATGAAGGGCCCCGGCGATGCACGCACCAATGAGGCAGCGGGCGCCGTGTACACGCTCGACGCCTACCGGCAGCTGTTTGCAGCGGCCTCTACGGAGACGGCAGTGGGCGAGGCGTCGCCGAACTACCTGTACAGCGCGACGGCCCCGCGGCTGATCCGCGAACACATTCCGGATGCGCAGCTTATTGCCATCCTGCGTAACCCCGTCGAGCGGGCCTACTCGCACTTTCTCCACCTCGTCCGGAGCGGCCGGGAGCCGCTGCGCAACTTCGAAGCCGCCCTCGACGCCGAGCCCGAGCGTATCGCGGCGGGGTGGGAGTGGTCGTGGCACTACCGCCGCATGGGCTGCTACGGCGAGCAGCTGATGCGCTACCTGGAGCACGTCGACCGCGAGCAACTCACGGTGCATCTGTTTGAGGACTTTAAGGCGGATCCCGTTGCCCTCGCGCAGGACATCTTCCACGGGCTCGGCGTGGACGAGGCGTTCGTCCCCGACACGTCGATGCGCTACGAGAAGTCGGGTGTGCCCAAAAACGATCGGTTCCAGCGGTTTCTGCTGAATCCGGACCACTGGATCCGGCGGCTCTCGCGGTACCTGGTCCCGGAGGCCGTCCGCGAACGGCTTCTGATTCGCATGAAAAACGTGAACCTGGAGAAACCTCCGCTGGAACCCGACGTGCGCGAACGCCTCACGGCAGCGTATCGCGACGACGTGCTGCGCTTGCAGGACCTCATCGATCGCGATCTCTCTGCTTGGCTCGCCCCCTCCACCGAATCCGCTTCCGCATGACTGCTGACGCTTCGCCGCTTCGCGTTCTGGCGTGGCCCGCCTTCGACAATACCACGGGCAATCCGTACAACCGCCTGTTGTACGAGGCCATGGAGCGGCAGGGCCCACAGGTCGACGAGTTTACGCCGCGCCGTGCCCTCCTCGGCGTGTACGACATCTGGCACATGCACTGGCCCGATGACTTGCTGAGCATCCGCGACAAGCGGGCGGCGCTCCTGCGCGTTGTCGGGCTCATTCTGCTCATGGCGTGGATGCGCCTGCGGGGCACGCGCATCGTGTGGACGGTGCACGACCTCGGCCCGCACGAGTCGTACCATCCGGTGCTGGAGCGATGGTTCTGGCGCTTCTTCCTGCCGCAAATCGACGGCTTCATCAGCCTGAGCCAGCACGGCAAACGGATGGCGGAGCGCGTGTTTCCGGCGCTGCAGGACGTACCCGGCTTCGTCGTGCCGCACGGGCACTACCGGGACGCCTATGCCGATACGCTCGCCAAGGACGACGCGCGCCAGGCGCTCGACCTGGCCCCCGACGCGCCGGTGCTGCTCTACGTCGGCCGCATCCGCCGGTACAAGAACGTGCCGCACCTCGTGCGCATCTTCCGGATGCTGGAGGACGAGGCCGCGCGACTCTTCGTGGTGGGCAATCCGGCATCGCGAACGCTCCGGCGCGACATCCGGACGGCAGCCGG
>JAAAPH010000049.1 GCA_009908415.1 Bacteroidota bacterium | reverse complement strand
GGCCCGATCAACTGCCCGAGTTGCGCGCCGTCGTCAACACGCCGTTCTGCGACGTGGGCTGGACGCTGCAGGGCCAGCACCTCGTCATCGGCTTCGCCATCGACAACCTGATGAAGGGGGCCGCGAGCCAGGCCGTGCAGAATCTGAACCTGCTGCTCGGGCTGCCTGAAATGGTGGGCTTGCTGCCGACTGACGCAGCCGTCGAACAGAAACGGTAATCGTATTGCGTACGGCGTATGGCGTAGAATGCGACACCCTTGCGCATCACGTTTTACGCATCACGTTTCACCAAAATCTCCCTCCAATCACCGCCGCCACCATGACCACCGACGACATCATCCAGACCGAAGAAGCGGTCGAGATCCCCACGTACAGTAAGTTTCCGATGGCGCTGGCCAAGGGCGAAGGGAGCACCGTGTGGGACACGGACGGCAACAAGTACCTCGACTTCTACGGCGGCCACTGCGTCGCGCTGCTCGGCCACTGCCCGCCGCGCGTGGTGCAGGCCGTGCAGGAGCAGGCCGAGAAGCTGCTGTTCTACTCGAACGTCGCGCACAGCCCCATCCGTGCGGAGGCGGCCCAGAAGCTCGTGGATCTCGCCCCCGACGGACTCGGGCAGGTGTTCTTTGCGAACTCGGGCTCTGAGGCCAACGAGACGGCCCTCAAGCTCGCCCGCACGTACACCGGTCGCTCGGCCGTCGTCGCGCTCGAAGGCGCCTTTCACGGACGTACGGTGGGCGCGCTCGCCACGACGCACAACGAGACATACCGCGCCCCCTACACCGATATCCTGCCGGAGACGCGGTTTGTACCCTGGGGCGATCACGAGGCCCTGAAGGACGCCCTCGCGCCCGGCGACGTGGCCGCCGTCATCCTGGAGCCGATCCAGAGCATCGCCGGCATGCGGATGCTCCCGCCGGTGTGCGCGCCCGGCCTCCGCGAGCTCTGCGATGCGCACGGCACACTGCTGATCTTCGACGAGGTGCAGACCGGCGTCGGGCGTACCGGCACGTTCTCGATCAGCGAGCACTACGGCATCACCCCCGATCTCATCTCGCTCGCCAAGAGCCTCGGTGCGGGCGTGCCCGTTAGCGCGGTGCTCGTCAGCGACGCGATCGCGGCGACCGTCGAGTCCGGCGACCAGGGCTCCACGTTTGGCGGCGGCATGCTGGCGATGGCCGCCGTCGCGGCGTGCCTCGACACGCTCGTGGAGGAAAACCTGATGGACCGCGCCACCGCCATCCACGCGCAGCTCGCCGAGGGGCTGGAGGGCCTCGTCGAGGAGGTGCGCGGGAAGGGCTGCCTCATCGGCCTCCAGCTCGACCGCCCCGTCAAGCCCGTGCTGAACGCGCTCCGCGACCACGGCGTCCTCGCTGGCAGCTCCGCCGACCCGCACGTGATGCGCATCATGCCGCCCCTCACGTCGACGGACGACGACGTGCAGCGGTTCATCGATACCTTCAAGCAGGTGCTGGCGCCGGCCGCAGCTTGAAAAGTTTGGGAGTGTGGGAGCGCGCGCATGAGCGTAGAAGACGCCCAAACCCCATCCGCCCATACAGGCAACCCCACCTAGGCATTCACCGAAAACGGCAATAGAAGCATGACCCCCGTTACCACCGAACTCCACCATCTCCTCAACTGGCATTCCGTCGACGACGCCGTGTGGCAACAGCAGATTGAGGCGGCGCGGCGCCACAAGTGGCAGGAGGCGCCCAGTGCGCAGCCGGGCGCGGGCAAGAGCATCGCGCTCCTGTTTTTCAATCCGTCACTCCGCACGCGCACCTCGATGGAGGTGGCCGCCAGCCAGCTCGGGGCGCACGCGACGACGCTCGTTCCCGGCCAGGGGACGTGGGGCTTCGAGTGGGACACCGGCACCGTGATGGATGGCGAGGCCGCCGAGCACATCCACGAGGCCGTCGGCGTGCTCTCGCGCTACTACGATGCCATCGGCGTGCGCGTCTTCGCCTCGGGAACGGACTACGAGCAGGATCGCTCGGATGCGCTCATCCAGCAGTTTGCCGATGCGGCCACGGTGCCCGTCGTCAATCTAGAGTCAGCGTTCTTCCACCCGTGCCAGGCCCTGTCCGATGCGGCGACGATCGCCGAACGCTTCGATGGAGACGTGGCCGGCAAAAAGTTCGTGCTCTCGTGGGCCCACCATCCGAAGGCGCTCCCGATGGCCGTGCCCAACTCGGCGGTCCTGACGGCCGCTCGGCTCGGGATGGACGTCACCATCGCCCGCCCCGACTCGCACGCGCTCGACAACACCGTCCTGGAGCAGGCCGCCGATTACGCAGCGTCACATGGCGCAACAGTCACGGAGACGGCCGACATGGACGCTGCCTACGATGAGGCCGATGTTGTGTACGCCAAGTCGTGGGGGGGGCCGATGGTGTACGAAGACCCCGCGCGCGAGGCGTTCCTGCGAGGGCAGCTCACCGACTGGCGCGTCACGGCCGACCGGATGGCGCGCACCAACGAAGCTGCCTTCATGCACTGCCTGCCGGTGCGGCGCAACGTCGTCGTCGATGACGCTGTGATCGACGGGCCGCATGCCATCCACCTCGACCAGGCCGAGTTCCGCCTGCACGCGCAAAAGGCCATCCTGGAGCGGATCTGGGGCGGTTGAGTATGGGCGTTTGGGGATATGGGTGCTTGGGCGTTTGTTCCCTCACATGCCCGTACTCCCACACGCCCGCACATCCACACGCCCGCACGATATGATACAAGCAAAACCCCGGAAGCATGGTGAAGCAATCGAATAACGGAAAGACGCCCGAATCGAAACCCATCGTCATCAAAATCAGCGGGACGTTGTTGGCGGGGGGCGGCGCGCCCGAAGCGTTCTGGACGGCGGTGCACACGCTGCAGAAAACATCCCCCGTGGTTATGGTGCATGGCGGCGGCGCGCAGGCAACGGCCATGGCGCGCCGGCTGGATCACGAACCGACCATCGTGCAGGGGCGGCGCGTGACGTCCGACCTCGACCTCGACATCATGCAGTGGGCGTTGCGCGGTAAGCTCAACACGCAGCTCGTCGGTGATGCCAAGCAGCACGGCATCACGGCGGTCGGGCTCTCTGGCGCCGACGGCAACACGCTGCAGGTGACGAAGCGCCCGCCCTGGACCGTGAACGGCGACACGGTCGACTTTGGCTGGGTCGGCGATGTGGAGGGGGTCGATGCGTCGCTGCTGCACAGCATCCTGGCAGCCGGGATGGTTCCCATCGTCGCGCCGCTCGGCATCGACGCGGCGGGGCAGACCTACAACGTGAATGCGGACACAGTAGCGCGGGCGTTGGCCGGCGCCCTCGGCGCGGAGGAGCTGTTGCTTGTGACAGCCACGGGCGGCGTCCGCCGCGAGGCCGACGTGCCGGAGTCGCACCTCGCCACGTGCACGGCCGACACGTTCGAAGAGGGCACCGAGGCCGGATGGATCAACGGCGGCATGCGGGTGAAGATGGAGGTGGCCTTCGATGCGTTGCGCGGCGGCGTCGATGACGTGTTCATTTTGGCCCCCGATGATTTGGTGCGCCGCTCGCACGCGACCCGCGTCGTCGGTTGACGGGAAAAGGGTTGAAGGTTGGAAAGTTTGAAGGTGGCAGGTTCCTGGAGTCAACTTTTCATCCTCCTCGAAAGTCATGCCTTCGAGTTTCAACCTTTAACCTGAAAATCCACACCAACGAACCCCGAATCCACAATTCGAAATCCGCTTCATGCCGAACGTCGCCACCACCCACCACCCCGCCGTCGAGCTCCTGCGCGCGTTGATCCGCTTTCCCTCGCTCAGCCACGAAGAGGGGCCGGTCGCGGATTTTGTGGCAGAGCACGTCGCCGCGACCGGTCTGGCGGTTGAGCGCCACGGTGATAACCTATACTTCAGCCTGGGCGAGGGCGATGACGTGCTGTTGCTCAACACGCACCTCGACGTGGTCCCGGCGTCGAAGGGGCACCCGTTCGACCCGTTCGATCCCGTGGTGCAAGACGGCGAGCTGTTCGGGCGGGGCAGCGTGGATGCGAAGGCCAGCGGCGCGGCCATGACGACGGCCGTGCTGGAGCTGGCCCGGGCGGGGTGGCAGCCCGAGGGCGGCCGCGTGCTCGTCGCGCTGACCACGTGCGAGGAGGGCGGGGGCATGTACAACGGCTTGCAGGACCTGCGCCCGCACCTGCCGCCGATCCGCGCCGGCATCGTGGGGGAGCCGACCGAGCTGCAACCGTGCGTAGCCCAGAAGGGCCTGCTCATCCTGAAGCTGCACGCGCAAGGGACGTCGTCGCATGCCGGGCGGGCGCACCTGGGCGACAATGCGATCTCCCGGGCGGCGCGCGACATCCAGCGGCTCGATGACCTCGCGCTCGACCGTGCCGACCCGTACCTCGGTACGCCCTCGATTTCGGTGACGACGATTGAAGGCGGTACGGCGCGCAACGTGGTCCCCGACCGGTGCACGCTGGCCGTCGACATCCGCACGACGCCGGCCTACACGCACGCCGAAATCATCGACGACATCACCGCGCTCGTCGAGTCGGAGGTCGAAGTGTTTAGCAACCGGTTCATCCCCGTGGCTACGGACGACGAGGCGCGCATCGTCCGGGCCGCTCGGGCCGCGCGGCCGGACGCCACCCCGTTCGGCTCGCCCACGGCCTCCGACTGGATCTTCCTGCACGACGTCCCGGTCGTCAAACTGGGGCCCGGCATCTCGGAGCGCTCGCACACCGCCGAGGAGCGGATCGACATCGCCGAGGTCGAAGCGGCTGTCGACGTCTACACGTCCATCATTCGGCACTACTTCGGGTAAGTGCGTGTGAGAGCGTGGGGGTGTGAAGGAAAGTACGCCCCAACTCCCGTACCTCCACACGCCCACCCATTCTTCACTACGGGCACAACACAGAAATATGGGAAAGCAAACGAATACAACGACGACGCCTGCACCGACGCCGCTCTGGCACAAAGGCACCCGCGCCGATGACTGGGTCACCCGCTTCACCGTGGGCGACGACTATCGCTGGGACACGATCCTGCTGCCGTACGACATCGTCGGGACGCGCGGGCACGTCTGGGGGCTTGCGCAGATCGGTGTGCTGTCAGGCGGAGAGTTGGAGCAGGTGGAGGAAGCACTCGACGCGCTCGACGCGAAAGCACGGGCCGGCGAGGTCGTCGTCACGCCGGACGATGAAGACTGCCACACGGTCGTCGAGCAGTACCTGACCGACGCGCTGGGCGACGTGGGAAAGAAGGTGCATGCGGGCCGGTCGCGCAACGATCAGGTGCTGGCCGCATTGCGGCTCTTCCTGCGCGCGCAGCTCCGGGCCCTTGGGCAACAGACGGCCGCTCTGGCCGAGGCGCTGTGTGTGCTGGGCGAGGCGCACGAGGAAGATCTCATGCCCGGTTATACGCACATGCAGCGCGCCATGCCGTCGACAGCCGGCCTCTGGGCCCTGGGCTTTGCCGAGCTGCTCGCGAGCGACCTGGCCGACCTGCACCACGCGGCGGAGCAGAACAACATGTCGCCACTGGGCAGTGCGGCGGGCTACGGCGTGCCGCACCTCGATCTGCCGCGCGAAGCGGTGGCCGAGCGGCTCGGCTTCCGTGGCGTGCAGACGCATGCCACCGCTGTGCAACTCTCCCGCGGCAAGCTGGAGCTCAGCGTCGTGCACGCGCTCGTGCAGGTGGCGGCGACCATCAACCGGATGGCGTCGGATCTCGTGCTCTTCAACACGGCCGAGTACGGCTTCGTCGAACTGCCGGCCGCATACTGCACGGGCAGCAGCATCATGCCGCAGAAGCAGAACCCGGACGTGCTGGAGCTGGCGCGGGCGCAGTACCACCGCCTCCTCGCGGAGCAGCAGACGCTCACCACGCTGCCGGCCAATCTGCCGTCGGGGTACCACCGCGACCTGCAACTCACCAAAGAAGCCGTGATGCGCAGCGTGCTCTTAGCTAGCGACCTACTGACAGCCGTGACCAAAGTCATCAACGGACTGCGCTTTCGTCCGGATCGCATGAAATCCGCGTGCACGCCAGAGCTGTTTGCGACGCACCGCGCACTGGCCCAGGTGAAGGCGGGCGTGCCGTTCCGTGAGGCCTACCGAGCCGCGGCCGACAGCGACGACGCGGCCTTCACGCCCGACGACGTGCTCGCCACGTACGTTACCGACGGCGGACCCGGGCAACTGCGTCCCGAGGTGGTGCGAAGTGCGCTCGACCGGCATGCCGCGTGGTTGGACGCGGAGGCCGATGGGGCGGTTGATGGGCTGAACCTTTGATCAGGCGCCGCGTTAAGGGAAGGCTTTGCGCCTCAGAGTCCCTCTTTCCCCGAGTGGTTCCTTTCAATGCTCGACGACCTGCTCCCGCTGCTGCGCGACCACGAGCGCTTTTTTGTGACTACCCATCTCGGTCCGGACGGCGATGCGATCGGGTCTCAGGTCGCCCTCGGCCATTTCCTGAAGCAGTGGGGCAAGGAGGTGACGATGGTCAACGCCGACGACCTGCCGTACAATCTGGAGTGGATGCCCGGGGGAGACGACATCGAAGTGTTCGAGGGGGCGCTGGAGCAGCGCCGGGCCCTGGCCGAGGCCGACGTTGCCATCGTGCTCGACACCAACGGCGCCGAGCGGCTTGGCAAGCTGGGCCCGATGGTGCAGAAGAGCGAAGCCGTCAAGGTGCTCATCGATCACCACCGCGAGCCCGAGCCGTGGTTCGATCACTATTTTGTGCGGGAGTCCGCGGCTGCGGCCGGGGAACTCGTCTACGAAATCATCGACGCGCTCGACCCGTCGCTCATCGACACGAGCATCGCGACGGGGCTGTACACGGCGATCATGACGGACACCGGGTCGTTCCGCTACAGCAGCGTCACGCCGCGCATCCACCGCATCATTGCCGACATTCTGGAGCGCGGTGGCATCGAGGCGGCGCCCATTCACGAGCGCATCTTCGATCGCAAGTCGATGCAGGGGCTCCGCCTGCTCGGGCGCATGCTCAACCGCATCCGCCTGCGTTTTGACGGGCAGGTAGCCTACTCGGTCGTCACGCAGCGCATGGTGCGCGACACGAACGCGAGCTGGGACGATAAGGAGGGCTTTGTCAACTACGTGCTCTCCATCGAGGGCGTGAAGGCCGCGCTCCTCTTCTCCGAGACGAACGACGGGTCCAAGATCAGCTTTCGCTCCGAGGCCGACGTGGCCGTCGACGAGTGGGCGCGTCACTTCGACGGCGGCGGGCACCGGAACGCCTCGGGAGCCTACGTGAAGGGCATCTTCGAAGAAGTGATCGAGCGGGTCGTCGACGCGGCCCCGCAGTTCATCGACCTGGAGGGCGCCGGGCCCAACGAGTACCGGCTGTCGGAGGAGGACGCATCCTATCTGCAAACGCTACTCAAACTCAAAGAAGACCAGTCATCCTCATGAACGTTTCGGTCACTGCCACGCCGCCGACGGACCTCGACGCCGACCTCCTGCTCATCCCGCTAACTAAGGATCCCGCCGACGTGTACGTCGACGTGCTGGCCGACGCGCTGGGCGATGCCGTCCGTCGTGCCATCGGCGACTTCGAGGGGGAAGCCGGCGAGGCGCTGCTGTTGTATCCGGAGGACGCGATCGCCCCGCGGGCGGCTCTCCTCGGACTGGGTGAGATGGAGGCCCTCGACGCCGAGCCGATCCGTGAGGCGGCGGCCGCTGGGGCCGACGTTGCCACCGCGCGCACGGTGGAAACCGCCGCCTTCCTGCTGCCCGAAGTCGAGTTCGACGTGGATCGGATGACGCAGGCGCTCGTCGAAGGCTTCATCCTGGGCGCGTACCAGTTCCGGGAGCACAAGACGGATGAACCCACGCCGCGTCCCGAGACGATCCTGCTGTACACCGGCGAGAAGGAGCGCGGCACGGCGGGCGCCCAGCGCGGCCGCATCGCGGCCCAGGCGGCGTGTACGGCGCGCGACCTCGTCAACCGCTCCCCCGACAAAAAGACGGCGCCGCTGTTTGCCGAGGCCATTCAGGATTCGGGGGCGGCGCACGGCTACGACGTCGACGTGTGGGACCAGGCCCGCATCGAGGACGAAGGGATGGGCGGCCTGCTCGCCGTAAACCGCGGCAGCTTCGAGCCGCCGACCTTCTCCGTGCTCACGTGGGCACCGGACGATGCCATCAACGACCGGCCCCTCGTGCTCGTCGGCAAAGGCGTCGTGTTCGACACGGGCGGCCTCTCGCTGAAGGATACGAAGAACTCGATGGACCTCATGAAGTCGGATATGGCCGGCGCGGCGGCCGTCGTAGGCGCCTTCGAGGCGATCGCCGACATGGGGCTTCCGCTGCACGTGATCGGGCTCGTGCCGGCGACCGACAACCGGCCGGGCCGCAAAGCCTACGTGCCGGGCGACGTGATTACCATGCACTCGGGCGCGACCGTCGAGGTGCTGAACACGGACGCCGAGGGGCGCATGCTCCTGGCCGACGCGCTCTCGTATGCCCAGTCGCTGGACCCGGAGCTCGTCGTCGACCTGGCCACGCTCACAGGCGCCGTCGTCGTCGCGCTCGGCAACAACGCGGCCGGCGTGATGACGAATGAGGACGACGAAGCCTCCGAGCGCCTATACGCCATCCAGCGCGCGGGCGAACGGACCGGCGAGCGCGTCCACCCGCTGCCGATGTACGCCGACTATAAAAAGCAGCTCGACAGCCCCGTGGCCGACATCAAAAACGTGGGCGGCCGCGCCGCCGGCTCCATCACGGCCGGCAAGTTCCTCGAACACTTTATCGACTATCCGTGGCTCCACCTCGACGTCGCCGGCATGGCGTACACCAAGGAATCCAAGCCGTATCGGCCCCAGGGCGGCACCGGCTTCGGCGTCCGTCTCCTCGCTGATTTTCTGGCCGACTACGCTGAACGTGAGAACGCAACGCGTGATGCGTAAAACGTGATGTGTGGCGTCCGTCCGGTTGACGTGGTACGCGTTCCGCCTGACGCGCTGAACCCGATCATTCGCACCTACGAGTAGCATGAGCGACGAGAACCGCCGTCCGCGCCTTGCCATCACCCTGGGCGATCCGAACGGGATCGGTCCAGAGGTCACGCTAAAATGCCTGCGCGATCCGTCGCTGCGGGCGCAGGTGCAGCCCATCGTGATGGGGTCGGCGCACGTGCTGCAGCAGCATGCCCGCGCACTCGGCTATGGCGGTCTCACGCTCCACGCGGTGACGCCCGGCGAACCGCTGCCGGAGAACGGGCTCGCCATGCTCGACGTACTGCCGGACGAGACGCCCCCCGTCGACTTCGGGCGTGTGACGGCCGACGGCGGACGCCTGGCGATGCGGGCCGTCGAGGCCGCGACGGACGCGTGTATCGACGGCTGGGCCGACGCCATGGTCACGGCGCCGCTCTCGAAAGACGCCATCGCCCGCGCCGGGGCGCGCTTCCCGGGGCACACCGAGTACATCGCCGAGCGCACGGGCGCCGCCTCCCACGCCATGATGATGGTTGCCGGCACGCTCCGCGTCGGGCTCGTGACCGCCCACATCCCGATTGCTGAGGTGCCAAGCCAGGTTACGAAATCCGCCATCGTCGAGAAGCTGGGCGTGATCCACGCGAGCATGCAGCGCGACTTTGGCATCGCGGAGCCGACGATCGCCGTGCTCGGCCTGAATCCGCATGCCGGCGACGGCGGCGTGATTGGGCGCGAAGAAGAGCAGGTGATCGCCCCGGCGATGGAAGCAGCCCGCAGCGACGGAATGCGCGTGGTCGGCCCACTCCCGGCCGATGGGTTCTTTGCGACGGGCCTGGACAGCGGATACGATGCCGTCCTTGCCATGTATCATGATCAGGGACTGGCGCCCTTCAAGGCGCTCGCCTTCGACCGTGGCGTCAACTTTACGGCGGGACTGCCCATCGTGCGCACCTCGCCCGATCACGGGACGGCGTACAACATCGCCGGCCAGGGGGGCGCCAACGAAGGCAGTATGCGGAGCGCCATCGAACTCGCCGTCGAGATCGCAGCCCGCCGCGCCGTAGAGACGATGAAGCGATGAGTGGGGGAAGCGATGAGTCGGGGAAGCGATGAGTCGGGGAAGCGATGAGTCGGGGAAGCGATGAGTCGGGGAAGCGATGAGTCGGGGAAGCGGTGATCCGAGGTGGACGCCATTGCCCACCCCCGCCTCGCCGATTCCTCGCTTCGTCGGTTCCTTCTTTACGTTCAATCAGGCATAGGCTTTAGACACCAGCAGCCGGACATGGCAGAAAACGAATCGACCCGCGACACCGACCCGTACTCGGCGCTGGCCGTCGGGTACGACCTCGTGATGCAGCACGTGGAGTACGACGTGTGGGCGGCGTACGTCCATCAGTTGCTGGATCAGCACGGAACGGCCATCGATACCGTGCTGGAGCTCGGCTGCGGCACGGGCTCGCTGGCGCTGCAGTTGCAACCGCTCGGCGACTACGACTACATCGGCACGGACCGCTCGCCGCAGATGATCCGCGTCGCCCAAATCAAGGCGGAGGAGGCGGCCGCGGACCTTCGCTTCGAGACGCTCGACTTCACGGCGTTCGACGTGAGCCGCTCGGTCGACGCCGTCATCCTGCTGTACGACGGGCTCAACTATCTGCTGGAGCCCGATCACGTCCGGTCGATGATGGCGTCCGCGTTCGAGGCGTTGCGGCCGGGTGGGCTCTTCTGCTTCGACCAGAGCACGCCGAACAACTCGGTGCGCCACGGCGAGGACTTTGAAGATGCCGGCGAGGCCGACGGGTTTGCCTTCATCCGCCACAGCCACTACGATGCCGAGACGCGCCTGCACACGACCACGTTCGACATCACGATTGACGACCGCCACTACCACGAAGAGCACGTCCAGCGCGCGTACACCATGGATGAGATCCGGGAGATCGCGGACGAGGTGGGCTTCCAGCCCGTGGCGGCGTACGACAACTTCTCGTTCGATGCGGCCACAGACGACTCCGATCGGGTGCACTGGGTCGTCCGGCGCCCCCACCGCGCGGAATGAGCGGAACGATGTCGTAATCCCTGGACGGGTGCGTGACCCTCGGCAAAGCAGCTTCGTACGGCCTTCTCCAACCAACCCACACGCTGAATCGTGATCGACCTGCGCGATGTGACCGTCTCGTTCACGCTGCCCAATGGCATGCGGCGGACCGTCGTCGAAAACCTGTCGCTGACGATCGGCCGCTCGGAGATGGCGTACCTCATCGGGCCCACGGGCAGCGGGAAGAGCACGTTGCTGCGGCTGTTGTACATGGACTGCTTGCCGGATGAGGGCGTGGCCAGCATCGGCGACTACCGCTCCGATCGGATCACCAACAAGGAGATACCCCACTTGCGCCGGTCGATCGGTGTCGTCTTCCAGGACTTTCAACTACTGCCCGACCGCAGTGTGTACGACAACGTGGCGTTTGCCTTGTACGCAACCGGGCAGGGACGGTCGGAGGTGAAGCACGATGCGATGCGGGCATTGGCGCGGGTGGGCCTCAGCCATAAGCGCAATCAGTATCCGCACGAGCTGTCGGGCGGCGAGCAGCAACGCGTGGTGATCGCGCGGGCCATCGCGAATCATCCTTGGGTGCTGCTCGCCGATGAGCCGACGGGCAACCTCGATCCGGGCGTGGCCAACGAAATCCAGGAACTGCTCGTGAGCCTGCACCGGCAGGGGATGACGCTCCTCATGGCCACGCACGACTACCGCATCGTCAAGAAGTACCCGGCGCGGACGCTCGCCCTCATGAACGGACAGATCGTCGAGGTCGACCCCGAGACGCTCTGAAGGGCGCCGCTTGACGCCAGGGCTCGTTCACATCACGGCGTGCAGCCGGGATGCCCGCTCAGTTTTCCCGCTCGGCCTCCCCGCTCGGCCTTCCCGCTCGGCCTCCCCGCGGTGTGGGGGACACACCCTACGCGCTCATCATTCACTCGCACGGTGCAGGCGGCGTCATGAGAGCATTCATCCAGTACATCGCAGCGCTCTTCGACCGGGTGGAAGCGGTCTGGGAAGGGCGTGCCACGCGGCACACGGTTTCCCTGGTGCTAATCGTGGTGTTCTTCAGTGCGCTCGTGGTGATCGAACTCAGCCGGCAGGGCGTGTTCGACGGCATGGCCGGGCCACTGGGACGGGTACCGACCAACCATTTCTACGCCATCGACGTGGCGTTTACGCTGTTTCTCGTGTTCGAGCTGGCGAGCCTCGTCTTCGGTCTGGCGACGTCCGTCTCGGACGCGGCGGCCAAGCAGTTCGAGGTCTTCTCGCTCATCATGCTGCGGCAGTCATTCAAGGAACTCATCTACTTTAACGAGGAGCCCATCACGTGGAGCCTGGACAGTCCGGAGTCGCGCGAGGCCGTACAACTCGTCCTGGCGGATGCGACCAGCGCGCTGCTCATTTTCGTGGCCGTTGGGTTTTTCTATCAGCTGCAGCGGCGGCGGCGGTTCACCGAGTCGGCCGAGGAGCTGCGGCGGTTCATCGCGGCCAAGAAAGTCGTGGCGTTCATCCTGCTGCTCGTGTTTGTGGGCATGGGCGGGTATGCCACGTACGACCTGCTAGCCACGGCGGGGGCATATGCGTTCTTCGATGCCTTCTACACGGTGCTCATCTTCAGCGACGTGTTGATCGTGCTCCTGTCGCTGCGCTACAGCTCGACGTTCCACGTCGTGTTTCGCAATTCCGGGTTTGCCGCCGCAACCGTCATGATTCGCCTGGCGCTCGCCGGGCCGCGGTACGTGGACGGCCTCATCGGCGTGGGGGCGGCCCTCTATGCCATTGGGCTCGTGGCCGCTTACAACCGGTTTGCCCCCGTTCTGGAGTCGGCCGAGCCCGAGGAAGGGGTGGTCGACGCGAAGTCCTCCGGCGACGGCGATACGGAGGATCCCGCGGCTGTGCAGGGGCCCGCGGTGTGACCGCTTCCGATGGGCAGAGCGCTCCTCGTTTGCGACGCAGGAAGGGAGGCGTTATATTAAATCGGATTTACGAATAGGTGCAACGCCCCGTGCCCCGCTGCACGGCATACCGGTCTGCTTCGCCGGGGTTGGCAGGACACGCGGGCTCGCTGCATCTGGCTTCATTCCCACCCCCACCCGGTCATCACCGCCGAATTTATGCTGCAAGACATTGTTGACACGCTCATCCAGTACGTCTGGCGTGAGGGCATCCCGACGGGAACTGGAAACGACATCCCCCTGGTCGTCATCCTGCTGTTGGGCACCGGGTTGTATTTGACGCTCCGGCTCGCCTTCGTTCAGTTTCGCCGCCTCAGTCATGGGTTTGCAGTTACGACCGGGAAGTACGACGATCCGGATGAGCCGGGAGACGTCCCGCACTTTCAGGCGCTCACAACGGCCCTCTCGGCGACGGTGGGTATCGGCAACATCGCGGGCGTGGCGTTGGCTATTCACTACGGCGGTCCCGGCGCGCTCTTCTGGATGTGGATTACCGCCGTGCTCGGCATGGCGACCAAGTTCAGCGAGGTGACGCTCGCGCAGTACTACCGCGACGTCGATCTGTCGAGCGACGGCGACGAGCCCGGTTGGCTGGGCACCGTCTCGGGCGGACCGATGTACTACATCGAGAAAGGCCTCGGGTCCAGCTGGACGTGGATGGCGATGTTCTTTGCCGGCATGCTCATGGTCACGTCCTTCCTGACCGGCAACGCCAACCAGGCCAACACGGTTGCGGATACGCTTGCCGCATACAGCGGCGTCTTTGGATTCACGCCGTTCCTGATGAAGATCATCGTGGCGGCGATCGTGGCGGCGATCGTGGCGCTCGTTATCATCGGCGGCGTTAC
>JAAAPH010000462.1 GCA_009908415.1 Bacteroidota bacterium | reverse complement strand
GGCCCCAAATACGACGCGGCCCGCTTCGGCAGCGAGGCGATGCGTTTCTCCCCACGCCAGGCCGATCTGATGATCGTCGCCGGCTGGGTATCCTACAAGATGGCCCACGCCATCCGCCGCGTCTGGGACCAGATGGCCGACCCGAAGTGGTGCGTCGCAATGGGGGCCTGCGCCTCCACCGGCGGCATGCACCGCTGCTACGGCGTGGTGCAGGGCTGCGACAACTTCCTGCCCGTCGACGTCTACATCTCCGGCTGCCCGCCGCGTCCCGAGTCTGTGCTGCACGCGCTCATGGACATCCAGGAGAAGGTGCGCAACGAGTACTCGGTGGTGCAGGACTACACGGCCGGCGACCCCGGCCAGCTCACCCCCATTGTCGAAGAGAACGCCCGGTTTCCCGGTCAGCTGGAGAAGCCGACGACGGCCTGGCAGGACGAGTTGGCGGCCTCCGACATCAAGGTGCCGCAGCGCGCGTGACCACAGGCGCTTAGGCCTTCTGGTATTTCCCCGATCAGTTACCGCCCCATCCCGCGATGCGCGACGACGAGCGAAACGTTCAGCCGAAGCACGAAGAGTCGGACGAGCAGGAGGTGCTCAAATTCCACTTCACGCCGGTCGACGAGCCGCGGGAAGAGGACGCCGACCGCAACCCCCACGCGAAGAAGACGACCCGCGTCCCGGAGGTCGTGCACGCGCTGCGCGACGCGTTTGACGAGAACGTGATCTGGCGCGTGGAGACGTATGCCAACGAGGACACCGTCTTCGTCGACAAGGCGCGCATCGTGGACGTGTGCCAATTCCTGCGCGAAGAGGAGGGCTTCAACTACTTTGTCGACCTCGGCGGCGTCGACCGGTTCACCGAGGACGACCGCTACGAAGTCTTCTACAACCTCGTGGCGCTGGAGCGCCAGAAGCGCATTCGGCTGAAGGTGCGTGTCGACGAGGCCGACCTCGAGGTGCCCAGCGTGACCGATGTGTATCGCGCCGCCAACTGGAACGAGCGCGAGTGCTGGGACATGTTCGGCATCCGCTTCGAGGGCCATCCGGATCACCGGCGGATGTACATGCCGGAAGATTTCGAGTACCACCCGCTCCGCAAAGAATTTCCACAGCTCGGCGTGCCGGGCTCGCTTCCGCTGCCCCCCCAGACGCCCGAGGGCGAGCTTACGATGGACCCCTTCGCCGCGGCGCATGGCTCGAAGCCGCGCAAGAGCTACGACGAGCCGCAGTCCGATGTGGCGGACGACGAGGAGTAAGTTCGACGCGGAGTATGTCTTTCGTTCCCGGGTAGCGGGTTGCAGGGGGTGATTTCGATCAACCTGTGACCTTACCAATTTTCAACCTGCAAAGCCCACGTTTATGCCCCAAGCTCCCAGTTTTCCCGGCGCTGACCTCGGCGAGCATTTTCGCTTCTGGCCGCGCCATAACGAGGCGCTCTACGACCGGCTGGAAAGCAAGCACGCCTGGCTCGAAGAAAAGCAGGCCCGCGCCGAAGGCCGCCGGCCGGCCGGCGACGGCGCCATCGCCGAGGTCGATGAGGACCCGCTCGAGCACGAAATGGTGCTCAACATCGGGCCGCAGCACCCGGCCACGCACGGTGTGCTCCGCTGCGTCGTGAAGCTCGATGGCGAGACGATCGAGAAGGCCGTCGTCGACATCGGGTACCTGCACCGCGGGGTCGAGAAGCTCGCGGAGCACAAGACGTATCAGGAGTTCATGCCCTACACGGACCGCATGGACTACCTGTCGCCCTACTCCAACAACGTGGCCTGGTGCCTGGCCGTGGAGAAGCTGGCCGGCATTGAGGTGCCCGAGCGTGCGCAGTGGATCCGCATGATCATGTGCGAGCTGGCGCGCATCTCGTCGCACTTCCTGTGGCTCGGGGTGGGCCTGATGGACGCCGGGGCCGTTTCCGTCTTCCTCTGGACGTTCCAGGGCCGCGAGGACATTTACAACATCTTTGACGAGGTGGCCGGCGCGCGCTTCACCGTGAGCCACAGCCGCATCGGCGGCCTCGCCTCCGACATCTCGCCCGAGGCCATCCGTCAAATTCGCGCCTTCTGCGACAAGTACAAAGGCGTCATCGCGGATTGGGAGCAGCTCCTGAACCGCAACCGCATCTGGATCGATCGCAACAAGAACGTCGGGCGCATTACGGCCGAGGAGGCCATCGAACTGGGCATGACGGGCGCCAACCTGCGCGGCAGCGGCGTGCCGTACGACGTCCGCCGCTTCGAGCCGTACCTGCGCTACGAGGACGTCGACTTCGACATTCCCGTGCGGGAGGACGGCGACTGCCTCGCCCGCTACTTCGTGCGCCTCGAAGAGATGAAGCAGTCGATCCGCATCATCGAGCAGTGCCTCGACCGCCTGCCCGAAGGTCCCATCCGCGCCGACGATGCGAAGCAGGCCTACCCGTCGAAGGAAGAGGTCTATTACTCGATGGAGGGCATGATTCACGACTTCATGTACACCGAAACGGGCACGACGGCTCCGAAGGGGGCGCATGCCTACCACGCCATCGAGAGCCCCAAGGGCGAACTCGGCTTTTACCTGACCTCCGACGGTACGGGCAACCCGTTCCGTGTGCGCATCAATGCGCCGTCGTTCACCAACCTGCAGGTGATGGAGTACATCATGGAGGGCACGCTCCTGGCAGACACCGTCATCCTCATCGGCTCTATCGACCCCGTGATGGGCGAAGCGGATAAGTAGGGACGCATGGCGATGCGTCCGTACACCGGGTGTAGCACCACGCCACTCATTTTGCCAACCAACGAAGCATATGTCTCAATTCAATGTTAAGCGGCCGATTGTGGGGCTGCCGGAGCAAGACCCGGAGCCGCAGTTTTCGGACGACGAGCTCGTGTGGACCGACGACGAGCAGGCCAAGATCGAGCGCTGGAAAGGGCAGTACCCCGACCCGAAGGCTGCCATCATGAACGTGCTGTGGCTGGCGCAGGAGAAGTTCGGCTGGCTGCCACCGGAGGTCATTCAGCTCTGCGCGGATACGCTGGACATGGACTACGCGCGGGCGTTCGGCGTGGCCACCTTCTACACGCAGTACTACAAGGAGGAGCAGGGCGAGTACGTGCTCGACGTGTGCACCTGCTTCAGCTGCCAGATGATGGGCGGGTATGACATCTTCCACTATCTGGAAGAAAAGCTCGGCATTCACGACGGCGAGACGACCGACGACGGCACGTTCACGCTGAAGGAGGTCGAGTGCCTCGGTTGCTGCGGCTCGGCGCCGATGATGCAAGTGTCGAACGGACCGTACGTGCACAACCTCACGAAGGAGAAGGTCGACCAGCTCATCGAGAACCTGCGCGCGGGCCAGATGCCCACGTTCACGTCCGTCACGCTCCCGCAAGACGAAGACGAGATGGGCGGCAACCGACGCACGGATGTCCAGCCCGAGCAGGTCGAAACGTATCAGACGCCCCCCCGCGCCGAAGCGACCGAATAGATTGGTTCAAGGTTCGAAGTGTAGGGCTCAGCGTGTGCACTGAACGCGGGCTACCAGAGCGTACCACGCGCAACGCAAGAAATGGAAGCTGTCCAGACATATCGGTGGACCCGGGAGGCGTTTGAGCGCCTCGGTGAGACCGGTGTGCTTCCGCCGGACGCTCGCGTGGAGTTGGTCAACGGAACCCTCGTCGAGATGAGCCCGCAAGGGAGCCAGCACGCAACGGCCATTCGCAAAGTCGAAGAAGCGCTGCGGAATGCATTCCGTGATGGATTCGACGTGCGTACCCAGCTTCCGCTCGCCCTCTCGGAGACGGACGAGCCGGAGCCGGATGTAGCCGTCGTGGCCGGCACGATCGACGACTACCGCGACGCCCACCCGTCCGAGGCGGTCCTCGCCGTCGAGGTGGCGGACACGTCGCTCGACTTTGACCGCCGCGAGAAGCTCCAGGCGTACGCCCGCGGCGCCGTGCCCGAGTACTGGATCCTTAACCTGCACGACCAGTCCCTGGAGGTGTACCGCACACCCGCCGGGGACAACTACCGCACGAAGCAGACCTTCGACGCCGCGGATACCGTGCAGCCGTCCGCCCGGCCTGAGCACGCCATCGCCGTGGACGACCTGCTGCCCTAACTGATTTGTTTGCTTAAGCTACAAGATCCATGGAAGCGACCAACGGCACCCCCCAGAGCAAAGCCGGCGACTGGCGCAGCTACGAGCGCGTCCTCCTGCCGCCCGTCAAGGACCTGCACAGGCTGGAGGTCTACGAGCAGCACGGCGGGTACGACGCCCTCCGCACCGTGCTCACTGATGACAGCCTCACGCCGGGCGACGTGACGCAGGCTGTGAAGGAGTCGGGCCTGCGCGGCCGCGGCGGGGCGGGCTTTTCCACCGGGATGAAGTGGAGCTTCATGCCCGAGCCGGACGACCGCCCGCGCTACCTGGCCTGCAACGCCGACGAGAGCGAGCCGGGCACCTTTAAGGACCGGCAGCTCATGGAGTACAACCCGCACCTCATGTTCGAAGGCATCCTGATCGCGTGCTACGCCATGCAGATCGATGCCTGCTACGTGTACACGCGCGGCGAGTACGTCGACTGGATCGACCACATGCAGGTCGAGCTCGACAAGCTCTACGACAAGGGCTATGTCGGCGACAACATCATGGGCACGGGCTTCTCGACGGAGATCGTGATGCACAAGGGCGCCGGCGCGTACATCTGCGGCGAGGAGACGAGCCTGCTCGAAAGTCTCGAAGGCAAGCGCGGCTACCCGCGCTACAAGCCGCCCTTCCCCGCCCAGAAAGGCGCCTGGAGCCAGCCGACCACGATCAACAACGTGGAGACGCTGGCGTGCGTGCCGCTCATCGTGAACCGCGGCGCGGAGTGGTTTGCCAGCACGGGCGCCGAGCAGCATCCCGGTCCCGTGCTCTACGGCATCTCGGGCCACGTCAACCGCCCCGGCGTGTACGAGTATCCCACCGGGATGCTCATCACGGACCTGATCGATGAGGTGGCCGGCGGCGTGCGCGGCGGCAAAGCCCTCAAAGCGCTGATCCCTGGCGGGGCCTCGGTCCCGCCCCTGCGGGCCGACATGATCGAGGGCGTAACGATGGATGCCGAGAGCCTCCGCGAGGCCGGATCGCTCTTTGGGACGGGCGGCATGCTCATCCTCGACGAGGACACCGACATGGTGTCGTGGCTGCGGCGCGTGACGCATTTTTACCAGCACGAGAGCTGCGGCCAGTGCACGCCGTGCCGCGAAGGCACCGGCTGGCTGGAGCAGATCGTCACCCGCATCGACGAGGGCGAGGGCCGGCTGCGCGACCTCGACCTGCTCCTCGAACTGGGCGACCAGATGGAAGGCCGCACGATCTGCGCCTTTGCCGACGCCGCCGTGTGGCCCGTGCGCAACACGGTCAAGCGGTTCCGCGAGGAGTTTGAGGCCAAATGCAAGAAGTCGGTTCACCCGACCGGTGCGGAGGTCTCCGCGGGCGCCGAGACGGCGGCGTAGCGGCTCGACGCGCGGAGTGACGCGTATCGAACAAGCGAGCTATCGCCATCAGACTTGAAACGGCTATGTCTGAGCGCAAGGAAGAACCGCCCGGGTTTGGGGAGCGTCTAGAGGCATGGAATGAGCGCCATGCGCACCGGCTTCCATGGATGTGGTTTGGCCTGGGAATCCTCTCGTTGATCAACGTGCTGTTGCAAACCAACGCCATCGAACAGGCCATTGCCAATCCTTCTGAGCGCTTCGTTATCGTGTATGCGCTGATGACGGTGGCGAGCTTCGGGCTTGCCATGCAAGCGTGTCGTCGCCAGCACGCGCCCAGCGACCCCAAGGACAAGAATCACACGACGCCGACCTGACCATGCTGCACCGCATTCAGCACATACCATCGATCGCATTGCTTCTGCCCCTGCTCGTCGTGATGGCGGCGTGCCAGTCGGGCGCCCCGGACGCCGTGGCGAAGGACGCGCAGACGTACGGTGAGACGGACGGGATCGGGAACGCCGTAGCCGCCGCGGATGTCGCCGAGGCGCCGGGCGATCACCTCGATCAGCCCGTGACCGTCGCGGGCCGCGTCACGCAGGTGTGCCAGCGAAAAGGCTGCTGGCTCGTGCTGGATACCGGCGGCGCCCCCATCCGCGTGCATGTCGCCCGCACGGACGCTGGCGACTACGCTTTCACCGTGCCCACCGATTTGAGCGATGCTCGCGCGACGGTGCGCGGCACCTTGCAGCGCGTCACGCTCGATGCAGCGACCCAGCGCCACATGGCGGACGATGCGGACACGGACGCGGCGGCGGAACTCCAACCGGCTACTGAATTACAGATCATTGCAAGCGGTATCATCATCACGCCATCCCGCACGTAGCGGAATCTCGGCCGCCTGCTCTGCCTTCCTGCTCCAATAAATTCGACGACACCAGACCGGTCATGCCCACTATCACCATCGACGGAACGACGTACGAGTACGAGGGCGACCACAAGGTCCTCCAGTTCTGCCTCGACGAGGGCGTGGAGCTGCCGCACTTTTGTTACCACCCCGCCATGTCGATCCCGGCGAACTGCCGGCAGTGCCTCGTGAAGGTGGGCACGCCGAAAATTAATCGCGAGACGGGTGAGCCGGAGCGCGACGATGACGGCAACGTGCAAATCCAATGGTTTCCCAAGCTGCAGGCCAGCTGCACGGTCGACGTGCAAGATGGCATGGTCGTCAAGACGCACCGCTCCGACGAGGAGGTGCAGGCGGCGCAGAAAGACAACCTGGAGCTGCTGCTCATCAACCACCCGCTCGACTGCCCAATCTGCGACCAGGCGGGACATTGTCCGCTGCAGATCCAGGCGTACAAGTACGGCCCCGAGGGGTCGCGCTTCGAGTTCCGCAAGGTCCACAAGCCGAAGCGCGTGAAGCTCGGCCCGCGCGTCACGCTCGACGCCGAGCGGTGCATCAATTGCACGCGCTGCACCCGCTTCACCGACGAGGTTTCCGAGAGCGGCCAGCTCACCATCAACCAGCGCGGCGTCAAGAACTACCCGCTCACGGCGCCGGGGGAGGACTTCGACGACCCCTACTCGATGAACACGATCGATCTGTGTCCGGTGGGCGCGCTGACCGCCTCCGACTTCCGCTTCAAGGCGCGCATCTGGGAGATGAGCTCCACGCCGTCGATCACCACCACGAACGCGACGGGGTCCAACTGCCAGTACTGGGTGCGCGACAACCTCGTGCTGCGCATCACGCCGCGGCAGAACATGGCCGTCAACGAGTACTGGCTGCCCGACGAGGACCGCACCGTCTACGAGCAGTTCAACAACGACCGGCCGACGGGCCCGCAGATTCGCACCGGGGGCAACCTGGCTGAGGCGCGCTGGCCGCAGGCCTACGCCCGGGCCGCGCAGGACCTCAGCTCCGTCGACCCCAGTGAGATCCTCTTCCTCGGTTCGGCGCACGCCACGGTCGAAGACAACTACCTGCTGACCCAGCTCGCCGATGCGCTCGGCGCCGACGCCCCGCGGTACATCCCGCACGTCGAGCCGGGTGCCGGCGACGATTGGCTCATCACCGATGATAAGACACCGAACGCGCAGGGCTGCGAACGCCTCGGCATCCGTGCCGTCGACGAGCAGATGATCCGGAGCAAGATGGACGCGGGCGAGATTAAGCTCGTCTACGTACTGGAGGACGATCCCGTAGCCGCCGGCCTCTTCACTGAGGAGCAGCTGAAGGGCGTGTCCGTCATCCTCCACCACTACAACACGACGAACCAGACGCTGCCCGCCGCCGACGTCGCCCTGCCCGCCGCGATGGTCGTCGAGACGGTCGGCACGTACGTGAATCAGGACGGCCGCGCCCAGCGCGTGCGGCCGGCGAAAGAGATCCGCGGCGTCAACCGCACGCTCATGATGGAGATGGGGAAGGCGCGGCAGGACACGCACGGCACGCCGTTCGACAAGTGGTACAACGAGGAGAACCGCGTCAACTGCAAGCCGAGCTGGGAGCTGCTGCCCGAGATTGCCGAGCGCGTCGGCCACCCGATGGACTATGCCAAGGGGCCGAAGCAGGTGATGGACGAGGTGCAGTCCACCCTCGACGCGTTCGCGGGCGCCACCTACGACGCCATGGGCCTGAAGGGCGTGCAGCTGGAAGACGTCGAAACCGGCGAAACGGTGTAGTGCCCGCCGGCTCGCACCCAACGCGTCTCGTACGGGAATGGCTCGCCACGGGCCATTCCCATTTTTTGTTGACAGCCCAAAATCGCGGCATCTGCTGCGCGTTGTCCTCATCCCGAGGCGGACGCCGCGTCCATCACCTCGTCGAGCACCCGGCGAAACGTGTCGGCCGACTGCGCGCCCTGCACGGCGGATTCGTTGTTGAAGACGAACGTGGGCACCGCGCGGATGCCGAGGCGCTGGGCGCGCTCAATCAGCGCTTGCACCTCCTCCGCGCCCTCGTCGGAGGCGAGGAAGGCGTGTGCCTGCTCGCGGTCCAATCCGGCTGTCGTGGCGAGATCCGTCAGCACACCGGGGTCGGCGATGTTTTCGCCGTGGGTGAAGTGCGCCGCGAACAGCTTCTCCGCTAGCGAGCGTTGGGCAGCCGGGCCGGCTTCCTGCTCGGCGAGCCACAGCAGCCGGTGGGCCATGAAGGTGTTGACGGCCAGCGCGTCGTCGAACTGAAACGTGAGGCCTTCCTCCTCGCCCATCGCGGTCACGCGCTCCATGGCGGCGTCCTTCTGCGCGCCAAACTTCTCCGCGAGCCGCTGCATCAGGGGCTGCGGCGTCTCCGGCAGGTCGGGATCCAGCTGAAACGGCTGGAAGGCCACCTCGATGGCATCGGCATCGGACCGGTCGGCCAGGGCGCGGGCAAAGCGCCGCTCGCCGATGTAGCACCAGGGGCAGGCGATGTCGGAGTAAATATCTACGCGCATTGGAATGAAGGGCGAGTGGGGAAGGAATGCGTTGAGGGACGGTGATTCAGAGGACGATCGCCGCAAGCTGCAACGGTGCAACGAGTGATCGGGCGATCCAGGTCCGGCTCCGCGGGCCAGCGTGCCAACAGGACGCCCCGCTATGCTTCGTCTTCTCGAAGCCGCGCCAGCGCCTGCTTGCGGTACGTCCGGCTGATCGACAGCGTCTGATCGCTGATCTGCACTTCTTGGGCCGTGAACGCATTGACGTGCCAGGGCGCGACGAGGAACGATCGGTGGATGCGAATGAACCCGTGCGGGGCCAGCTGCTCGGCGAGGTCGCGGATGCGCTCTTTCGTCGTATGCGCATCGGTATCCGTGTGGACGACGACGTAGTCGCTCAGGCTCTCGATGTAGCGAATAGCCGGCAGCGCCACACGCACCGTGCGGCGGTCGACGCGAATGTTGAGCGTCGGCGCGGTTGCTTCCTCAGCGGTTTTCTCAACTGAATCGTCCGTCGCAGTGTGGCGCCGGCGATACTTTTCGACGGCGCGCACGAGCCGCGGAAACCCGATCGGCTTCAGCAGATAATCGACGGCGTCCAGCTCGAAGCCGTCCAGCGCATAGTCGCGATGGGCGGTCGTAAAGATGACGTGCGGTGGCGGGTCAATCGCCTCCACGAAGCCGATTCCGTTCAGCGTGGGCATCTCGATGTCGAGAAAGACGAGATCCACGGCTTCCTCGCGCACGAGGCGGAGCGCCTCCAGCGCGTTCGTGCACTGGGCTACGATCTCCACGTCGGGAATCTGACGCAGATGCGCGGCCAGCACGCGGCACGCGATGGGCTCGTCGTCAACGATCAGGCTGCGGATCATGAGGCTGTCAGGGCACGAAGAGAGGTGGTGCTGTCATGCAACGGGAGACGCAGGTGCACGATGAACTGGGTCGGCGTCTCGCGGATGGTGAGGTCGTGGGCGTCGGGATACAGGAGGTCTAGGCGCCGGCCCACGTTCGCCAGCCCGATGCCGGCCGTCGCGTCGCGTGCCACGCCGTCGCCCACTTTGATGTCGGGTGGGGCGTCGGGCTTGCTGTTTGCCACCGTGAGGCGCAGTTCCTCGTCCGCGGTGCGCAGCGCGATGCGGATCCACGCGCGAGCCGCCGTCTGGCTGGCGCTGTGCTTGAAGCTGTTCTCGATGAACGGAACGAGCAGCAGCGGCGCCACATGCGCGTCGGCGGCTGGGGCATCGACATCGAACGTCACGTCCACCCGGTCGTCGTAGCGCAGGCGTTCGAGGTCCAGGTACGTCTTCAGGTGCTCGACTTCTCCGGCGAGCGGGACGAGCGGCCGGTCGCAGCGGTAGAGCATGTAATCCAGCAAGTCGGCGATGCGGAGGACGACGTCCGGGGCGTCGTCGGAGCGTTCGAGCGTGAGGCCGTACAGGTTGTTGAGCGTGTTGAACAAGAAGTGCGGATGCATCTGCATGCGCAGGCGAGCCAGTTCCGCGTCGCGCAGGTTGAGCTCGGCCTCCAGGCGGGCGAGCTCGGTCTCGGCGTGGGCAGCGCGCAGCCGGTGCCACCGCCGCGCCAGGTCCGCCGCCATCGCGATGAAGACGACCACGTACAGCCCGACGACCAATCCGAAGACGTCGAGCGTGGCCGGGTTCATCGCGCTGACCTGATAATCGGCCAGGAAGATGAACGACACGACGAGGACGACCAGCTCCAGGTAGACGGACACGATCAGCGTGTAGACGGCGTAGAGCGCGAAGCACCCGTAGCGGCCCGGCAGCAGATAGCGCGGCACGAGTACGCCCGTCAGAAAGTATGTCGTGGCCATGGCCACGGGCAGCAGCAGTGCCACGAACAGCAGGCTCTGCGTGTAGCTTTCGGCTTCGCGCCCGAAGTAGAGCACAAAGAAGCCGAGCACCGTGCCCCAGAATAGCAGGTGCCCGAGCGGCGCATGCCACCGGGTGCTGATCCAGTCCGAGTTCGAGATCGGTAGCACGTGCGCTTGCTGCTGAATGACGAAAGGTCGGAGCGATCCGTTTGTGTACGCCGAGCGAACATCTAAGATAGCCACGCGGCACCTCCTTTTCTGCTGATGGGATGCCACCGGTTAGCTTCCGCGCCGTTTTGCCGGTGGATGACGCGATACCGTCGGTGGACGGACAGCCGGCGAGGGCAGATACCATTCGCCGTCGAGCGCACGCATTCGGCTGGCATAGGCGGGGTATCGGTCACGCGGCGCGTGATCCATCGAAAAAGCCAGATGGTGTCTCCGCCCGTTCCTACGTTGTGTGTCCAATGCTTGCTTTCCTCACCCGAGATCATCCCCATGATCGAGCTACTCGTACGCGGCGGCCTCTGGTTTACGCTTCCGCTCACCGTCATCGCGCTTGCCGTCGTGGTTGCTGCCGGCTGGGCCGGGCATGCTTTGATGACCGGGCGCGGCACCGGCGCCTTTGGGAAACGCATGGTCTTCCACCTCGGCCTCTTCGGGCTTGTTCTGGGCCTACTGGGGCAGGCCATTGCCCTGTACGAAGCGATGGCCGCCATCGAGGCGATGGGATCGGTGTCCCCGGCCCTGTTGGCGGGCGGATTGCGCGTTTCGCTCATCGCGCCGATGTACGGCCTGGGCATCTTCACCACCGCACTGCTGTGCTGGTTGGCGTTGCACCTGGTGGCGAAGAACGCTGCCCAGCCGGAGATGACCCCTCGGACGGGGGGCGAGCGCGGAGCGGCGTCGTCCGCTGCCGAGAACCGCTCGTGATCGTGGGCGGCCATCACGCACATTTCCCATTCACACGGCCGTATTTATGCGTTTTTTCGAAGGACTGACGATGCTTTTCCTCGCCGCGACGGCCGGTGCACTGATGTGGGCCCCAGCACGCCGTGCACGACTCGTCCGGTGGCTGCCGTGGGCGGCGGCGGGGGCCATCGTACTGCACCTCGCACTCGAAGGCGCGCGCTGGCAGATGGTCCCGGCCTACGCGCTGGCCATCGTGTTTGCCGTCCTGTCGCTCCGCGCGATGCAGGCCGAGCCGGGCGCGGTATCGAGCGAAACGGCCGTCCGTCCGTGGCTGCGGCGCACTGGGGCGGTACTCAGCCTGCTACTGGTCGGCGTGAGTGCGACATGTGCTGTGCTGCTGCCCGTGTTCGAACTGGCTCCGCCGGAGGGCTCGTTCGGCGTGGGCACGACGACGCTCCACCTCGTCGATTCCAGCCGAACGGAAATCATCACTGAATGCCCGAACGACCGGCGCGAACTCGTCGTGCAGATGTGGTACCCAGCGCTGGTATCCGCCGAGGCGGCCGCCGCGCCGGCTCCGTACATCGCCCCCGAAGTCGGCGCGGCCTATGCCGAGAAGTACGGCCTGCCCGCGTTCGCGACGTCCCACTTGGACCGCGTCGAAATGCACGCCTACCGCGATGTGCCTCTCTCGGACACGCAGCGCGCCTATCCTGTGTTGCTCTTTTCGCACGGATACAACGTGCCGCCCGCGCTCTACACATCGTTCCTCGTCGACATGGCAAGCCGGGGATACGTCGTGGCCAGCGTCAATCACACGTATGAATCGACCGCTGCGGTCTTTCCCGACGGACGCGTGGCGACGTTCAGCTATGCATTTGCCCAGGACGTGCACACGGCCGAGATGTGGGCGCAAATCGATTCGCTGGAGCGGCAGTACCGGCGCAGTGAGGGGGCGGATCGCCTCGCCGCCCTGCGCGCGATCAACCGCATCTATCCCAACGCCGACATGATGCGCCGATGGGCCGCCGATCTGTCGTTTGTCATCGACGAGTTGACGCGCCGGCACGCGGGGGAAATAGATAGTCGGTTTCATCAACGGCTGGATCTCACCCGCCTCGGCGCGTTCGGGCACTCGGCTGGGGGCGCCGCGTCCGGGCAAGTGCTGCTCACAGACGACCGGGTGCGGGCCGGTGTGAACTGGGACGGAGCGCAGTGGGGCGATGCCATCGACGCGACGTTCGCGCAGCCGTTCATGGCGATCACGGCCGACTGGGATTCCACCAAGTTTCTGCCGAATCCGCTGATTTACCGGCAGGGGAGTGAGACCGCGTTCTATGACCTCACCGTCGATGGGACGGGCCACAGCAGCTTCAGCGACATTCCCCGCCTCATCCCGCTCCAGGCGGTGAACCAGGCCGGGTCCATCGCGCCGGAGCGGGCCGCGCGCATCACGACGGCCTACACGGCGGCCTTCTTCGACCAGCACCTGAAGGGGGCCGACGCGTGGCCCCCAGGCCCGGCCGCAGCGTTTCCCGAGGTCCGCCTCACGGCCCATCCGGGCCCCGGCGGTGCCCAGTCGCAGGAATAGCGGATCTGAATGTCATTTGGACGCTACGCCGCTCGGCGAAGTCGCACCGCTGCGGAACGCATGGACCCGGCTCGACGTGTTTGCACAGATGTCGGCCCGTCCAACCAGTTTACGACGCCATGCGAATCGCGATTGTCCAGATGAACCCCACGGTGGGCGATCTGGAAGGCAACAGCGAAGCCATCATTGACCAGGCGCATCAGGCCCGCGAGCGCGGCGCGGACCTCGCGGTGTTCTCCGAGCTCTGTGTGGTGGGCTATCCGCCGCAGGATCTGCTGGAGAACCGGTTCTTCGTCGACGCCACCCAGCAGGCGCTCCAGCACATCGCCCACAACGTGCCGCAGGACATGGGCGTCATCGTCGGCGCGCCGGTGCCAAACCGTGGGCCGGTGGGCAAGCGGGCCTACAACGCGGCGCTGCTCTACGAGGGCGGCGAGCGCCTCGCCACCGTGCGCAAGACGCTGTTGCCCACGTACGATATCTTCGATGAGCACCGCTACTTCGAGCCGGCCCAAGAGCGCCGCATCGTCGAGTGGCGCGGGCTCAAGCTGGGCCTGCACGTTTGCGAGGAATC
>JAAAPH010000181.1 GCA_009908415.1 Bacteroidota bacterium | reverse complement strand
CTTTTTCTGCGTGAGCCAATACGGAACGACCAAGACAAGCGCGAAGAGCAGGGTGATGGAAGCCATCATTTGCACCAGAAGAAAAGCGACCGGCAGTGTGTCGAGCTGCACGAGGCTCGCCACCGTGGTACCTGACGCGCTACGTAGGATATTCACGACCTGTATCACGGCGCCCCCCATCAGAGCGGCGGCGGCTCCGGCAATGGTCCCGCCCGCGAGGGTCTTCACGAATGAGCGCGGAAGGCTCAGTATCATGTACCCCGTCGCAGCGATAATCCCCGCCGACACAGCGGCAATGCGCCCCTCGATGCCCGGCCAGCCCGTCATCACGAAGTACAGGAGCACGCCGGCCACGGCGCCGACCGCGGCCAGCACCGCCCACCCTGCACGCCCCAGGGAACGACCGTGAAAGCGGCGCAGGCCCACCGCCACGAGGAAAAGACCGGCCAGAACGAACGTGTTGGGCAGGAAGATCGAGACAAAATCCAGGCTATCGTGCTGCATCAGAAACAGGGGTCCACTGACCGAAAGGAGCATCCCGGCCGCCGTCCAGCAGACAAGGCCTTTCATCTCGCGGTGATGCCGGACGGTGAACACGGCCAGCAGGCCAGTGGCTACGAAGGCCGTGATCGCCGCGGCAAACAGCAGCGTCCCGATGTCGAAGAGCGTGAAGGGATGCATGGTGAAGGGATGCGTGGTGAAGGGATGCGTGGCGCCAAAAAATAGCAGAAAGTCCGCTCTTGGGCCCCGCGCGTGGGAAGCGGCCGCCAACCAAACTAGCGAGCAGAATGGTCGAGACAGAAACCCGTCAAAAAATAAGCCAAGGCAGCATGGGTGTTGCTCGGTGCAGACCGGCAGGCGGCCCTCATCGACGCTGTTCGGCCATGATGTCGCGGATGATGCGGTGATGATGTGCCGTGTGGATGCGTGCGAAGCGGAGCCACTCCCCCACATCGAAGTCACCGAGGAGGGGATGCGGGAATCGGTGGTTCGCCTGCTTCAGGGCGTCCAGCCGGCCGGCCAGCGCGTCGAGTTGCTCGCGGTTGGCTTCCACACGGTCTGCAAGCGCAGGACGATCGACGGCGTCGGGCGGCCGAAAGGCGTCGGGCGACTGGCCCCGTCCGCGCGGCAGGCGGCCCAACGTGAGCACGAGATACCCGGCGACATTAGGTCGACCGGTGGGGTCGCCCGGCATGCCATCTTCCACCGCGGCCAACCGATCCAAGATGTGCTGATTGACGCTGGCCACGTGGTGCAGGTGTTGGACCGGCGTCCAGCCCGACACGAGGGGCACCGCCTCCCGCAGCCACGCGGCATTGCGGCCGAGCCACTGCTGGGCCTGCTCGGTGTGTCGGGCCCAGCGTCGATGTTCGCGACGCGGTGCGATCCAAAACACGGGAAGCGTGGGTGTCGTGAGGGAAGCGACGGATGCGATGCGTGCTAAAACGCCTCCGAGGGCGGCGAGGCCGTGGCGTGCTCTTCGATAAAGTCGAGCGCCCCGGCCGGGTCGGCGGCGACGTGCACCAGGTCCTCGGGGCGGGCACGCGCAAACCGCTCGTCGTAGAGCTGGTCGAAGAACGCGAGCAGCGGGTCGAAGAAGCCGCCCGTGTTGATGAGCGCGATGGGGCGCTGGTGGTAGTCGAGCTGCTTCAGGGTGAGCACTTCCAGAAACTCTTCCAACGTGCCGTACCCGCCGGGCAGCACGGCAAATCCATCGGCGCGCGTGTACATGACCTTCTTCCGCTCACGCATCGTGTCCGTGACGACGAGCTCATCGGCCACGTCGTACGCGATGCCTTCCTTCGCCTTCAGCTTCTCCGGAATGACGCCCGTCACGTGGCCGCCGTCCTCGTGCAGGGTGCGGGCGAGCACGCCCATCAGCCCGACATTGCCGCCGCCATAGACGAGCGCATGCTTCCGCTCGCCCAGCGCGTGCCCCAGGGTACGGGCGACGTCGGGGTACACGGCATCGATGTGATTACTGGAGGAGCAGTAGACACAGATGGTCATCGGCAATGGAGCGTTGGAGCGTGGAGAGTAAGAGAAGGAGGGCCGGAGAGTCAGAGAAACGAGGAGACGGGCAACAAGGGAGGCGTCAGGATATGATCATCGTCGCTTCTCCGTTTCCTCGTCTCGTCGCCCCTCCCCAAACCGGCGGTACTGGTCGAACAGGTAAAATGCAACGACGACGAGCGCGTGCGTGATCTGTCCGTTCGTGATGAGCGCCGGGATCGCGTCGAGGTCAATGAGGGTGACGTCGATCTCCTCCGCCCCGTCGAGGGCCTGCTCGCCGTCCCGGTAGGCGCCCTGTGCGAGGTACGTGTGGCACCGGTTCGTCTGGATGGCCGGGTTGGGCGCTACGGCGCCGAGCGGAATCATCCGGTCTGCGCCGTAGCCGGTTTCCTCGCGCAGCTCGCGCCAGGCCGTGGCGGCGGGGCCGCCGTCGCCGGCATCAACCACGCCGCCGGGCACCTCCAGCGTCACCCGGTCCGTGCCAGGGCGATACTGCCGGATGCAGACGACCTGCCCGTCCGGCGTCACCGGAATCACATTCACCCAGTCCGGCGCCTCGATCACGTAAAACGCATGCTCCTCCGCAGTCGTGGGCGACTGCATCCGGTCCTTGCGGACGTCGAACACGGCGTACTGCCCCTGCGGCGTGCTGTTCAGCTTATCCCACTTCTCGATCATAATTGGTCTCGTGGATCGCGCGGCGCTCGCTACAAGGGAATCACAATCGGCCTGGACCTCAGCGGATCGGCTTCCGATAGGATTTCACCCGGCGCTTTGGAAATCGCTCCATCCTCTGAAGTTTCGATCATGCGGATTCTTATTCTCGGCGGTACCGGATTCATCGGCGCGCCCCTCACGCGACAGCTCCACCGAGCAGGCCACACGGTCACCGTGTTTCACCGCGGCGAAACCGAGGCCGACCTGCCTGATACGGTGCGCGTCCTGCACGGCGACCGGAACCATGTGTCCGAGCGGCGCGCCGACGTCGCGGCGTTCGAGCCATCGGTCGTCGTCGACCTCATCGCGTACACCGAGGCGCAGGCGGACGCCGGCGTTTCCACGTTTGCCGACCTCGCAGACCGCGCCGTCGTCCTCAGCAGCGGCGACGTGTACCGCAACTACGACGGCTTGCGGGGCGCGAGTGCGCACGCCCCCGACGCGGCGCCGCTCGGCGAGGACGCTCCGCTGCGCGCGAACCGCTACCCGTACCGCGACTATGCGACGGACGACCGCGAGCGCCTCTACCACTACGACAAAATTCTGGTGGAGGAGGCGTACCGCGCGGCCGACGCCCTCTCCGCCACGATCCTCCGGCTGCCCGCCCTGTACGGCCCGCGCGACGACCAGCACCGCCTCTTCCCGTACGTCAAACGCATGGACGACGGGCGCCCGGCCATTCTGCTCGGCGAGCAGCACGCCACCTGGCGCTGGACGCGCGGGTACGTCGAGAACGTCGCGTCTGCCATCGCACTGGCCGCGACCGACGCCCGCGCCGCCGGCCGAACGTACAACCTCGGCGCCCCCGACGCGCCCACCGAAGCCGAGTGGGTCGGCCGCATCGCCGACGCGGCCGACTGGAACGGCGAGGTCGTTGCCGTGCCGAATGACGCGCTGCCGGACGCGCTCCAATCTACCCTCGACTACCGCTACGACATGGCCCTGGACACGAGCCGTTTCCGCGAGGAGCTGGGATACAGCGCGCTCGTCGGCACGCAGGAGGCGATGGCCCGCGCGGTGGCGTGGACGCGCCAGCATCCGCCCGCGTCGTCCACCGATCCGTTCGACTACGCTGCGGAGGATGCCGTGCTGGAACAGCATGCGGAGGCGCGCTAACGCACGGCGTCGCCCCGCTGGCCCACGACCGGGTTGATGACGTCTTCCAGCGCCTCGGCCGCGCCGAAGAGCGCTTCTTCACCGCCCGGTGCACTGCACAGCATGACGCCTGGCACAAGCCCCGTCTCCGGATCACGATCCGTCCAAGCCGGCACGCTAATCGCCGGGAGGTTGAGCACGTTGGCGTAGATGGTAGGCGTGAAGAGCGTCCGCACGCCGGGCCGCGCCATGTAGTCGGCCGCCTCGCCGTGCGGCATCGCGAGGGCTCCGTTCGTGGGCAGGAGCAGCACGCCGTCTGCCCCCAGCAGCGCCCGGATGCGCTGGCGGGCCGCCTCGATGCGCGACCGGGCCGCCTCGAACTGCGCCTCACTGGGCCGGACGAGCGGCATGAGCGCGATCAGTCGGAACAGGTACTTGTGCACCGTAGGGCGCCCGGCGAGATGGCGCAACGCTTCGCGCGGGATCGAGAGCCGTTGCCCGTCGGCCGTCGTCAGCCCGTCGCGGATGGGCTGCTCGTAGTCGTGGATGAGCACGGTCAGGTAATCCTGAAAGAGCGCTCCGGCGTCGGGAACGACCGGCTGGTTGCGTTCGAGCCCGGCCGCCGCCAACCCTTCCTCGGCGCGCTGCAGCGCCTGGCCCACGACCGGCTCGCGCACCGCCATCGTGAAATCACGGGGCACGACAAAACGAGGCGCCGACGCACCGTTGCGCGTGGAGAGGTCGGCGGCCGCAATCACTTCATAGACGAGCCGGGCATCGCGCACGGAGCGCGTGATCGGGCCGATGGCGAGCATCGAATCGGCAAAGTGGCTTTGCCTCGCTGGTGGCCACGTGCCGGCTTTGGGCACGGCCCCCGAGGCCGGCTTGAAGCCGACGACGCCGCAGCAGTGCGCCGGATAGCGAATCGACCCGCCAATGTCGGTGCCGACGCCGCACACCACGCTCCCGGACGCGACGAGCGCCGCATCGCCTCCGCTGGACCCGCCCGGGCTCCGCTCCGGGTTCAGCGGATTATTCGTCCGCCCGAAGACGAGGTTGTCGGCCTCGTGCACCATGCCAAATTCGGACAGATTACCGCGTGCCAAGAGGACGACCCCCGCGTCGCGCAGCCGCTGGATGACTGTAGCATCCTGCGCGACGTGCCACCGCGGCATGCGCGCCGAGCCGGCCGTGACGGTCTCCCCGTCGATCCCAATCGTCTCCTTCACGCTGATGGGCACGCCGGCCAGCGGACCCGCATCGAGGTAGCGGGCCTGCACGGGCGCCTCCTCCCGAAAGAGCCGCACGGCCGCGTTGAGGCTAGGATGGTGGCGGTTGAGCCGCTCCAGGTGCTCGGCCACGACTTCTTCGGGATCGGCCATACCCATCGCCCGGCCGCCGGTGAGCGCGACGGCGTCAAGAAACGAGCGGGGATCGGCCGCCGGTGCAGCCATAAGCGTGAGGTGCTGAGCCGTTACAGAGGAGCGGTGAGCGCTGCCAATCTCCGATCACCGATTCGGACACATGACGTCGAGGATCCCAGCGTTCACCAGTTCAGCGAGCATCTGCGTGAAGGCGTCGGTGTCGAGGTGCGAGGCGAGGGCGTCCGCCGGGATGACCGCGCGATCGGTGAGGAGCGGGCCGGCAAAGGCCAAGTCGGCCGGGAGGCGCCGTGCGTTGCCGTCCGCGAAGAGGCTCACCGTACCGTCGTCGTGCGTCATGAACGCCAGCCGCGACGCCGCGCCGTGCCGCAGCACGGCCCCGCCGCGGAGGGCGTCCGCGAGCTCGTCCGGGGCGAACGGCTCCTCCAGCGGAAACGCCATGCGCCCGCGCGATGGCTCCGTGATGTAGCGCCCGAACCACCGGTCGAGGGCTTCGTCGTCGCGGGTGAGGCTGCGCAGGATGGTCCGCACGCGCTCTCGGGCTTCCGGCCGGATGGCCCCCGTGTGCTCGGGAGGCGTTAGATCAGGGTCGGCGTAGCGCGCGTTCGGGTCGATGGCCTCCAGCATGTCGCTCACGAAATCGCCGATGAGCTGCTGGTGGCTCGGCGCGCGAAAGCCGATGGAGTACGTCATGCAGTCGTCCCGCGCAATGCCATGGTGGGCGATGCGCGGCGGGAGATAGAGCATGTCGCCCGGTTCGAGCACCACGGTCTCGTCCGGCGAGAAGTCGGCCAGCATGCGCACGTCGCGCTCCGGCACGATGGTCTCGTCCTCGACGGGCGCGTGGCCGAACTGCCACTCGCGCTGCCCGAGCCCCTGCAGCAGAAACACGTCGTAGTTGTCGATGTGGGCGCCGACATTGCCGTGGGTGGGCGCGTAGCTCACCATGATGTCGTCGATGCGCCAGCGCGGGATGAAGCGGAAATGATCTAGCAGCGCACCGACTTCGGGGATGAGCCGGTCGACCTCCTGCACGAGGACCGTCCAGTGCGTCTCGGGCAGGCTCAGGAAGTCGGCCTCCTCGAACGGGCCCTCCTTGAGCTGCCACGGGTACTCGCCGCCGTGCTCCAGAATTAGGCGCGAGGTGACGCCCTCTTCGCATGCCAGCCCGGCCAGCTCCTCCGGCGCGAGTGGCGATTCGAAGTCGGGCAGCGCGCCGCGGATGACGAGCGGCTTCTTCTGCCAATACGTGTCCAGAAATTCAGCGGGCGATCGGCCCCCAAGCAGCGTCGACGTGGGCGTGGCGGTTTGCATGCGTTTTGGTTTCAGATTGCCGGGTTCCGGGTTGCAGGTTCGTGCTCGTCCCCCGTGCCTCTCACTCCCTCATTGTCCGCTATTCGCCACTCACCACTCGCCGTTCGTCAAAACACGAGGAACGCAAGCATGAGGAGCACGAAGAGGATAGCCACCCAGGGCACGTACGACTTCTGCTGGGGGAATTCGTAGCCGCAGTACGGGCAGACCTCGGGGTCGTCGGTGGCGTCATACTCCAGCGCACACGAGGGACACTCGCGGGGCTCGGTCATGTTACCATGCATAGCACCGTCGGGCTGTGGGCAGTCACACCATTGCGTCAACGCAACACGCGACGTAGCGTTCGGCGGAATGGAGATCAACTGGAGCTACGAACCTCCAGACGCGTAGCGTCTTCTTCAACGGCAATATCGCGCACCAATCCGGACGCGCTGGGGCGCTCCACTCACTAATAGCGCACGATGAGGATCGAGATGCGCAGCCCGGCGTAGCTCCGAACCGGATTGATGTTTCCGTAGGCCTCAAGGCCGAGCCCGAGTGCGTCGAATGGTTTCACGAAGGCCTGCACGCTGCCAACCGCTCCTCCCGTAAAATCGTACTGTTGGCTTGATCCCATCCGGTAATGTCCCGCTCCCACCAGAGACGGTCCTGCAAAGAAAGCGATCTGGCTGAATCGATCCGCATGAACACGCATTCCGACCCCACTGTTCAGCGCGAATGTGACAGGGGCAGGCTGGAAGATCCTGAACCGCTGATTCACGCTGACGCCGAGTTGGAAAGCAGGTCGGTGTCCAATGTTCAGGCTCGCCGCCCCCCCGCTTCCGACGTGAGTGGGCGTACCCCATCCGCCACCCACGACGAACCAAAAGGGCGCAGCGGATTCCTCAGAGGCCGCCGGATCGTTCTCCTGAGCCGCTGCCGGAGAAGCGAACCCGATGACGAGGACGAGGGTGGCCATGAGAATCTGCGCGTCCGTTTGCGGACGGCGGATCGAATGGGAGAAAGCGGACGGAAGCATGTTTCCCATCGAGAAGACGCAAGAAGATCGCGCGACTGCTTGCCGACACAACGATTGCGCTCAGTCCGTTGTTGCCCCATCCCGATGTGCCTCTCAGCAGTGGATAGGTCATCCCCCAGCACAAACCACCGATTGTGCGCTCTCCAAACAGAAACGCCCGATCCACACAGCGGCAGACCGGGCGTCCCGAATCCGAGCCGACAGGCGTCGCTATTCCGAGCGCGCCGTGATCGGCTGGCCGTTTTCGTTCAGCAGCCGCACCGCGCCGAAGCCGAGCGTGCGGGTCGACGGCTCGATCACTCCCCGGTCGCCCACGACGACCCACACGGGCCGTCCGCGCTGTACGCGCCGTTCGACTGGGCGGCGGTCGTCGTCGGTAGGACCAGCAAAGCGACGACCGGGATGATGACGATCGATCCGGAGTACAACAGGGCCTGCTCTGGCAGTTGGTTCGGGGTAGATACGGTGCGACATAGATCAACCTGCCGACCCGAATCGGGGCGGCAGGCATCCGGAACATGGGCACGCTTCGGCGGCATGTAGCGGCCGAAGCGTGCGGTAGTCCCATTACGTACGAGGTGGGCCTTTTGGTACAGGCCGGCTCACAGGTTTAGCTGACTCGCGAGTTCATTCATCAGCGTGTCCACGTCCTCCTCCGACAGGTCGTCCGGGTCCATGCCCCCGAAGGGCGCGGCGCCGGCATCGGCGTCGGAGGCCCCGTCGAGATCGAGAGCATTCAGAAGGACGGCGACCACCCCGGTGGCCGCAGCCGTGATGAGTAGGGCGCGCAGGAACTTCGACATGAGCAGCAGAAGCTTGTGATGGCGGAATTACACATCGGTTGATCGTCTCGTCAAACCTTCGAGCCCGTCCGTTGTTTTACGCTTCAGACAGTGGATTCATTCAATGCGAAGCACCATGATGCATGCACGTTTCCGATGGGGGATGTTGGCCCTTGTGCTGGCGGCCGTGTTCGCCACCGGATTTCCGCGCCTCACCCACGGGCAGAGCGCGCCATCTATGCGCATCGCCGCGCTCAAGTACAGCGGCGGGGGCGATTGGTACCAGGCGCAATCGCCGCTCCCCACGTTCCTCGAATTCGTCCGCCAAGAGACGCTTCTCGACGTGGCCCCTCAGGCTGACGTCGTAGAGCCGACGAGCGACAAGCTGTTCACATACCCGTTCATCGTCATGAGCGGGCACGGCAATGTGCGCTTCACCGACCAGGAAGCGCGTCGCCTGCGGCGCTACCTCGAAGGCGGCGGCTTCCTCTACATCGACGACGATTACGGGATGGACGAGTACGTCCGCCGTGAACTCAAGAAGGTGTTTCCGAACAAGGAGCTGCAGGAGCTGCCCTTCGATCACCCGATCTACCACATGCGCTACGACTTCTCCGACGGGCCGCCAAAGGTTCACGAGCACGACGGCAAGCCGCCCCAGGGCTACGGCCTGCTCCACAACGGCCGCGTTGCGGTGTACTACACCGTCGAGTCGAATGTCACAGACGGTTGGGAGCCGCCTTCCGTGCACAATGCGCCGCCCGAAACACGCCGCGCTGCCCTGCGGATGGGCGCGAACATCCTCGCCTACGCCGTGATGCACTGATCTTCGGGTTGACGGTTGGCCGGTTGAACGTTGGAAGGTTCTCCCGTGTCCGCCCTCAACCTGCGACCTTCTAACCTTCCAACCACCAAAATGCGTCGTCTTCTTGGTATTGCAGCTGTGCTCCTCATCGGCGGGCTCGTCCTGGCGAATCCCGGCATGGACGCGTTCTCGGCGTTCGTGGAGGACCGGTCGGCGCGCATCCTGCAGCGGGAGACGGGCGACTCGCCGGTCGGGCGCGCCATCGCGGGAGCCGGAGCCGGACTCGCCGCTTCGTTCGTGGGCCGCGTCGCCCAGCGGCAGAACTATCTCGTCTTCAGTATCTACACCATCGACCTCGATGGCACGCCGAACGACGCCGACTGGCGCTTCCTCGGCATCGGTCGCCAGTTCATCGAGTTGGACGCGCCGGATGATGCGTAAGTCCTGTGGCACCTGTGCCCGCTCATCTTTCCCGTAAACTTGAGGAAATACTAAGCCGCTGCCTCGTATCTTATCCTGCAGGATGTAGGCCGCCCACGCCGAACACCCAACCCAGTGCTCGGCGTGGTGGCTCCTGCTCCTTCATGGCTCCGGCCCGCGCCCGTCCGCTTTCGGTATTTGCTTTCCTTCATCGAACACCCCGACTCATGTCTGACCTGCAGACGCAAGATCCTGCCATTTTCGACGCCATCCAGCGCGAGGTGCAACGCCAAAACGACGGCCTGGAGTTGATCGCGTCGGAGAACTTCGCCTCGAAGGCCGTGCTGGAGGCGATGGGCTCGCCGCTCACGAACAAGTACGCGGAAGGCCTGCCCGGCAAGCGCTACTACGGCGGCTGCAAGTACGTGGACGTCGCCGAAAACCTGGCGCGTGACCGGGCGAAAGAGCTCTTCGACGCCGACTGGGTGAACGTGCAGCCGCACGCCGGCGCACAGGCCAACAGCGCCGTGTACCTGACGCTCTTGGAGCCGGGCGACACGTTCCTCGGCCTCGACCTGGCCCACGGCGGCCACCTCACGCACGGCTCACCGGTCAACTTCTCCGGCATCCTCTACCACGCCGAGTACTACGGCGTCGAGAAGGACACGGGCCGCATCGACATGAACAAGGTGCGCGACCGGGCCAAAGAGATCCAGCCCAAGATGATCTCCATCGGCGCGAGCGCTTACCCGCGCGACTTTGACTACGAAGCCTTCCGCGCCATCGCCGACGAGGTAGGCGCGCTCCTGTGGATGGACATGGCGCACACGGCCGGCCTCATCGCCGGCGACGTGCTGAACGACCCGCTACCGCACGCGCACGTCGTCACCACCACGACACACAAGACGCTCCGCGGCCCGCGCGGTGGCATGATCCTGGTCGGCAACGACTTCGAGAATCCCTTCGGCAGGACGGCGCGCAAGAGCGGCCGCACGAAGATGATGGGCGAACTGCTCGACTCGGCCGTCTTCCCCGGCACGCAGGGCGGCCCGCTCATGCACGTCATCGCCGCCAAAGCGGTCGCCTTCAAGGAGGCGCTGCAGCCGGACTTCGCAACGTACAGTCAGCAGGTCGTCGACAATGCGAAGGCGATGGCCGCGGCGTTCATGGAGCGCGGGTACGACGTCGTCTCCGGCGGGACGGACAACCACCTCCTGCTGATCGACCTGCGCAATAAAGGCCTCACCGGCAAACAGGCCGAGGACGCCCTGGGCGAAGCCGAGATCACGGTTAACAAGAACATGGTGCCGTTCGATGACAAAAGCCCGTTCGTCACGAGCGGCATCCGGGTCGGTACCCCCGCCATGACGACGCGCGGCTTCGGCCCCGATGAGTTTATGCACGTGGTGGAGCTGATCGATGCCGTGCTGTCCGACCCCGATAACGAGGTCGTGCATCAGCGCGTGCAGCGCGAAGTGCATGCCCTCTGCGAGCACTTCCCCCTCTACGACTTCGTCGTAGCCTAATCCGGAACGGAACCCGGCGCTAAGCGGTAAATTTCGGGTGCGGTCTGGAGTGCTCCTCCGCGTTGGCGTACGGTCTAGTTTCCCTCACGATCTATCGTTGCCTCTGTTCAATGGATAGCAGTTCGCTCAGCGCCTCCACGTACGCCGACCTGGTTGAGCTCGGACGCCGCCTCTACGACCGCTCCCTTGTCCGCCGGGAGGACGAACTTATTACCGACCCCCGCGGTCAGCCGATCGGGTGGCTGCTCGACACGCGCGTGCCCATGCTCGACGGCGCGATGTTCAACGAGGTGGGCTCGGTCCTGGCGCAGCGGCTCCGCGAGAAGGACGTGCACCAGGTCGCCGGCTTCGGCTTTGGCGCGTACGCCCTGGTGTGCTCGATCCTCTCCGTCTCGCATGACCCGGCCTTCAAGGGCGGACTGATTCGCGAGGAGCGAAAAGAACACGGCCGGCGCCGGCTCATCGAGGGGCCGCTGGACCCAGATGCGCCCGTCGTGCTGCTCGACGATATCCTGAACAGCGGCCGCAGTGCGTCGAAGGCACTCAACCGCCTACGGCGTGAGGACTTTCATGTGGTCGGGATGATGACCATTTTTAACTTTACCTGGAGCAGCGGCCGCTCGCGCCTGGAAGGCGAGGGGCTGTGGGTCGACTCGCTGCTCGATCTGAACTTGCGCGAGAGTGAACGCAGCAGCTCCGACTCGGCATAGCCGGGTACTTCGGGCGCTGAGCCCCGCTTGCAGGTTCCGGCTCGTACTTCGCCCGCCGAACCACGATATGCACCATGCCTGAATCTCAGTCTCCTCCCACCGACGTCCCCACCGGCGCCCAAGGCGACGGCGCCGCCAGCGAGGTCGACGTCCCGGACGAGAAGGGCGTCATGCCCTTCCTCGACCACCTCGAAGAGCTCCGCTGGACGCTCATCAAGGCACTAGGCGGCGTGCTCACGGCCGTCGTCGCGTGCGCCTTCTTCAGCCGGTGGATTATCGATACGCTGCTGCTCGGCCCCACGCGCACGAGCTTCTTCATGTACGATGTCATCGGGATCAACGCGACCCCGCTGGAGCTGCTCAACCGCACCATCACCGGACAGTTCTTTGCCGACCTCGGCACCATCATCGTCGTGGGCCTGATCGCCGGATCACCGGTCGTGGTCTATTACATCTGGAAGTTCATCGAGCCGGCCCTCTATTCGCACGAGAAGTCCGGTCTGCGCTTCGCCTCCATCTTTGCGACGTTCTTTTTCATGCTGGGCATCGGCTTCGGCTACCTGATCCTCACCCCGCTCGCCCTCCAGTTCTTCGCGAACTACACGATCTCCGAAAACATCCTGAACCAGTTCGACATCATGACCTACTTCAGCATGGTGTCGTTCTGGGCGCTGGGGACGGGCCTGCTATTCGAGCTGCCCGTGGTCATCTACTTCCTGTCCAAGGTGGGCATCGTGACGCCCGAGCTGTTGCGCACGTACCGGAAGTACGCGCTCATCGTGGTGCTTACGATCGGCGCCTTCCTCACGCCGCCCGACCCGATCTCGCAGGTCATCGTGGCGGTGCCGCTGCTTCTGCTCTATGAAGGGTCGGTCTACATCTCGGCGTTCGTGAACCGGAGGCGGCGCAAAGAACTCGGCATGACAACGGAATGAGTATTGCATGACTTCCCCCGCAGCCCGTGATTTGTGACCGGCGTGCCCGGGAATCGCCGCCTGCTCCCCCCTGACTTCCGAACTCTGCATCGCGTCCCATGCTGCGTCGACAATTTTCCATCCTCACCCTCGCCCTCACCCTCATCGTTGGCGCGACGGTTGGGTTTTGGATGCCGCGCGACGACGACTTCTTCGCGCTCCGCAAGAACTTCGAGATTTTTGGCGCGGCCTATGAAGAGCTCGTCACCGGCTACGTGGAGCCCCTCGACCCGCAGCACCTCATGCGCACGGGGCTGGAAGCGATGCTCAATGAGCTCGACCCGTACACGACGTTTATCGACGAGGCCGACAATGCCGACCTCAGCATCATCACCCGCGGGCAGTACGGCGGGGTGGGCCTGAACGTGGGGCGGCGCGGCGGCAAGATCACGGTCATCTCGCCCATCGAGGGCGCCAGCGGCTACAAGCAGGGCGTGCGCGCAGGCGACATCATCACGCACATCGAAGACCAGCCGACGAGCGACTTGTCGATGAGCGACGTGCGCAACCTGCTGCGCGGCGAGCCGGGCACCACCGTCAACGTAACCGTCGACCGCGAAGGCGAGTCCGACCCCCTTGTGTTCACGCTGACGCGCGAGCAGGTGCAGCTCGAAAACGTGACGTACAGCGGATATCCCAACCCGGCGTCCGGCATCGGGTACGTGAAGCTGGAACGGTTCGCCCGCGAGGCCGGGCCGGACGTGGAGCGTGCCATCAAAAAGCTCCGCCAGGACGGCACGCTGCGCGGGCTCGTCCTCGACCTGCGAGACAATCCCGGCGGCCTGCTCGACGCGGCCGTCGACGTATCCGCGCTGTTCGTAGATCACGGCTCCGTCATCGTCTCCACGCGCGGCCGCTCGTCCGACTCGGAGCGGGTCTACCGCAGCGAACGGGCGCCCATCGCGCCCGACCTCCCGCTCGTGGTACTCGTCAACGCGTACAGCGCGTCGGCCAGCGAGATCGTGGCGGGCGCCATGCAAGACCTGGATCGCGGCGTCGTGATGGGTACGACGACCTACGGCAAAGGCCTCGTGCAGGTCGTCAAATCGCTGCCGTACAACACGTCGCTGAAGATGACCACGGCGAAATACTACACGCCCAGCGGCCGCAGCATCCAGTCCATCGAGT
>JAAAPH010000320.1 GCA_009908415.1 Bacteroidota bacterium | reverse complement strand
CTCGGCCAGGTGGTCCGCGGCCTGCTGAACGATGGCGGCATACGACCTCGGGTTGTCGAGGTGGATCACCGAGGCGCGGGCCACGAGCCGGTCGAAGTCGGAGGCGTCGCCCAGCCCTTTCTCCTCCAGGACGCCGTGCAGCTCGCTGTCGAGCGCCTCGTAGCGGAACTGGCCCAGGCGCGCGAACAGGTGGTAGATGGCGCCCTCGCGCGCCACGTGAGGCCGGGCGTAATAAAAGTACCACAGCGCGCCCATGGCTACGATGCCGCCCGTGAAGCGGATGGCCAGCCCACCCATCTCGATGATCAGCACGAGCGAAATCACGATGCCGGCGATCTGCGTCCACGGGTAGAACGGCGAGCGGAAGCCCGGCACGTACGACGGAATCTGGCTTTCGCGCATGATGATGACGGCCAGGCACGAGAGCGCGAAGATGAGCAGCTGGAAGGCGCTGGCGAGCTTGGCCACGCCCTCCTCGCTCAGCCCAAAGATGATCAGGATCATCAGTCCGCCGGTGATAAGCACCGAGAGCGTCGGCGTGCCGAAGCGGCCCAGCTTGGCAAACGGCTCCGGCACGAGGCGGTCGCGGGCCATGGCGAGCGGGTAGCGCGAGGCGGAGAGGATGCCCGCGTTGCCCGTCGATGCGAAGGCCGACACGGCCGCGGCCACGACCAGGATCAGCCCCAATGCGCCGGGCAGCCAGTCGAGGATGACCTCGCCGGCGGTGGCCACCGGCGTCAGGTCTTCGTAGAGCACGTTCGGGTCCAGCACGACCACCATCACGAAGACGCCCACCACGTACAGCAGGGTCGCCGTGGCGAGCGACAGGAACATCCCGAGCGGCAGGTTCCGGTCGGGGTTCTGCACCTCTTCGGCCACGCTGGTGGCTTTCGTGAGGCCGGCGTAGGAGACAAACACGAGGCCGATGGTCGACAGAAAGTTGTCTAGCCCGAACGGGAAGGCGGGGGTGAGTTCGCCCTGGCGGTTGGCGTCCGGGCCGAAGCCGAGCTCGATCAGTCCCTGCACCACGTAGAAGACGAGCACGCCCACGAGCACGGACACGAAGATGCGTTGCAGGCCGCTCGTCTCCTTCGCACCCACGATGTTGAGCGCGCAAAACGCCACGGTGAGCCCTGCGGCTACCGGCTTGATGGGCAGGTCGATGAAAATGACGAGATAGGCGCCCATCCCGATCAGGGCGAAGGCGCTCTTAAAGACGAGGGCGAGCCATGTCCCGAGCCCGCCGACCGTGCCGGCGAGCGGCCCGAGGCTCCGGTCCAGAAAGTAGTACGTTGCGCCCGATTTGGGCATGGCCGTGGCGAGCTCCGCCAGGCTAAACATGGCCGGCATGATGAGGATGCCCGCCACCAGGTACGCGAGAACAACTGACGGGCCAGTGGCAGCGGCGGCGATGCCGGGCAGGAGGAAGAAGCCGGAGCTGAACATGGCGCCCGTACTGATCGCATAGACGTCGAACAGCGTCAGGTTTTTCTTGAGCTTATTAGAGCCACCAGATGCAGGCATGGTAATGAAAACGTTGTCGCAGAGGAAGAAGAGGCGGGATCCGACCCGGCCGAGGCGCTCCATCGGCGCTCGGCGGCGAAGAAAAGCGGTCGTCGTAAGGGATGGATCAGTCGTTGTGGGGTCGTATCTACCCGGTTAGCGGCGTCCGGTTCGGCGGCGTGGTAGCGGCGGCGGATCGGCCGGGCACGCCGGGGGAGCGGAGCCGCGGCAGCCGGCGCCGCGGGTTACGATTGCGCGTCGCTGCCCCGCTGGTACAACTCGTACAGGCGGTTGATGCCGGCAGGATCGCCAATGACAGTGATCTGGTCGCCCTCGCTCAGCGCCGTGCTGCCATTGGGGATGTGGATCTGTCCGTTGCGCCGCACGAGCGCGACGAGATTGCCGGCCGGGATGTTCAGGTCGGCCACGCGCTGCCCGATGAAGTCTTCGGTCGAGGTGCCCGAGAGCAGGTGCAGCGACACGTAGCGCTCGTGGTGGAGTAGGGTTTCCTTCAGCTCCTGCTCGTTCGAGGCGGCGCGCCACTCGATGAGAAACGACTCCTCGTCGGTCCGGTTAGCGAGCGTGGCCTGCGTGCGCAGGTGCTGGCTCTGATCGGTCTTCGGGCTCAGCAGGAAGAAGAAGGCGTAGACGGGCTCGGTGCGGACGATCTCCTCGTCGTCCTCAAACTCGACGCAGATGCCGGACTGGCAGTGCACCATGACGAGCTCCTCTTGCTCGATATCCGCCGTCAAAGAGTACGGCTGCGCGGTGCCGTGCGACACGGTGATCCCGCTGTACTGCGAGCCCTCCAGGAAGCCCTGGGCAATCTTGCTCGCACTGAGGCCGGTCGTTTCGGCCAGGTGGGCGGCGACGTCATGCACCACATCGTCGTACAGCTTGGGCTCATCGAGGTGGATTACCGAGGCGCGGGCCACGAGCCGGTCGAAGTCGGAGGCGTCGCCCACGCCTTTCTCTTCCAGGATGCCGTGCAGCTCGTTGTCGAGCCCCTCGTAGCGGAACTGGCCCAGGCGCGCGAACAGGTGGTAGATGGCGCCCTCGCGCGCCACGTACTGCTGCGCGTAGTAGAAGTACCAGCCGATGCCGGCCACCACGATGGCTGCGGTGAACAGGATCGAGAGGTTGCCCATCTCGGCGATGAGCAGCAGCGCGATCACGATGCCGGCTGCCTGCATCCACGGGTAGAGCGGCGAGCGGAAGCCGGGAGCGTACGACGGGATGCCGCTCTCGCGCATGATGATGACGGCCAAGTTCAGGAGCGCGAAGATGAGCAGCTGGAAGGCGCTGGCGAGCTTGGCCACGCCTTCCTCGCTCAGCCCAAAGATGATCAGGATCATCAATCCTGCCGTCACGAGGATCGAGAGGGTGGGGGTGCCGAAGCGGCCCAGTTTCGAGAAGCCGGCGGGCACGAGGCGGTCGCGGGCCATGGCGAGCGGGTAGCGCGAGGCGGAGAGGATGCCCGCGTTGCCCGTCGATGCGAAGGCCGCGATGGCGGCCACCACGATCAGGATGAGGCCGGTGAGGCCCGGGAGCCAGTTCATGAACAGCTCGCCGGAGGTGGCCACCGGCGTCAGGTCCGACCGCAGCGCATCGGCGTCCAGCACGGTCACCATCACGAAGATGCCCAGCACATAGATGGCTGTAGCCGTGATGAGCGACAGCACCATCCCGAGGGGGATGTTGCGATCCGGATTCTGCACCTCCTCCGCGACGCTCGCTACTTTGGTGAGGCCGGCGTACGAGACGAACACGAGGCCGATGGTCGAGGCAAAGCCGGTGGCGCCAAACGGGAAGGCCGGAAGCACTTGGTCACGCACCCTGCCCGATTCGAGGCCGCTCACCGCGATGAAGCCCTGCACCAGGTAAAAGACCAGGACCGACACCAGGATGGCGACGAGTACGCGTTGCAGGCCGCTCGTCTCTTTGGCCCCGAACACGTTGAGCGCCGCAAACGCAACGGTCAGGGCGGCAGCCAGCGGTTTGATGGGCACGTCGAAGAAGATAGCGAGGTAGGCGCCCATGCCGATCAGGGCGAAGGCGCTCTTGAAGACGAGGGCGAGCCACGTCCCGAGCCCGCCGACTGTGCCGGCGAGCGGCCCGAGGCTCCGGTCCAAAAAGTAGTACGCGCCGCCGGCCTTCGGCATGGCGGTCGACAGCTCGGCCATGCTAAACATGGGCGGCAGGATGAGGAGGCCCGCCACCAAATACGCCAGGACGACCGAGGGGCCGGTTTCGGCGGCGGCGATGCCGGGCAGGAGGAAGAAGCCGGAGCTGAACATGGCGCCCGTACTGATCGCATAGACGTCGAACAGCGTCAGGCTCTTTTCGAGTGTCTCCGGAGAAGGCATGGGGGATGGGCAATGAAGAGTGAACCGAGGTAATGGGTATGGTGGTAGACAAGACGCGGAGCGCAGTTTCCGTGCCAATACGACGATCCAGTAGCGTCCTGGCGTCTGGGGCCTAGCCAGGAACCCGCTTGTGCGAGGCGCGCAGGGGGTAGCCCCGCGCGGCGGCTGAGGCCCATGGACTCCGTGCGCTATGCGGCATACAGAGCGAGACGGAGCGGTGAGAGCAGTGATCCACGGGGGCGTCAGACGGTGGTGGACGCGGAGGCGCCGGGGCCCGATTCGTCCTTGACCTCAGCAGGCGCCTTTTCACCTGCTGGGACGTTCTCATGCTCGGAGGCAGTCTCTGCGTCGAGCGATGGCTCAAGCGCGGACGCGGCGCCGTCCTTCTCACCGACCCCCGATAGTTCGGTGCCGGCCTCGGAGGGAGGCAGGGCCTCCATCGGGAGGGCCTCCAGGCGGCTCGGGTCCAACAGCGCCACCAGCTTGTCGTCGGCCTGCAGCGTAAACTGGTTGGCCTCCGAGACGACCCACAGGGTATCGGGCTGGCGCATCACGAACATGGGAACGATGTCGCCTTCGAAGTGCGCTTCGAGGTCGTCTTCCGTCATGTCCGCCGTGATCGGGAGCACCCAGATCTCGTGGCCGGTTTTGAAGCTCTCCGCCAGCGAGTCGTAACTGGTTTCTTTGCCGAAGAGCGGGCGGCCGCGCAGGTGTTTCGGGAGTTCCACGCCGTCTTCGGTGCGGCTGTCCGGGTGCGCGGCCAACTGGTAGATCTTGGTCGTCTCGAAGGCTTCAGAGAAGTGCAGGGCGGCCAAGGAACCCACCTCGTCGTTCGGGATCATGATGAGCAGGCGGCCGATGCCGCCCCAGTCGATCTCGTCGATGGCGGACTCGGCCAGGGCGTTCACGCGCTCGGCCGCGAGGCCCTCCTTGCGGGCGTGCTTCACGTGGACGGGGTTGGCGTCGATGAGGCGCACAGGGAAGCCAAGGTCTTGCACCGCCTGGGCCACCTGCCGCACCCAGCCGGTGGCGCCCACGAAGAGCACGCCCTGCGGGTTCGGGTCGGCCAGGCCCAGCCAGCGCGCCAGCGGGGCGGCCGTGAGGCCGTAGATGGCCACTGTGCCCACCACCACCGTGAACACGACGGGCACGATGGCTTCCGACTGCTCGGGGAAGATGTCGCGCAGCTGGAAGGCGAAGAGCGAGGCGACGGCCGCCGCCACGATGCCGCGCGGCGCCATCCACGCCAGGAACGACTGCTCGCCCTGGTTCAGCTGCGTCCCGATGCTCGACACGACCACGGCCAGAGGGCGAATCACGAGCACGAGCACGCCCAAGAAAAGCAGCGTGTCCCAGCCTACGTACTGGAGGGCACTCATCTCCAACCGCGCGCTCAGCAGGATGAAGAGCGAGCCCACGAGCAAGACCTGCAGGTTCTCCTTGAACTCAATGATGCGTTTCACGGCCACATACGGCTGGTTGGCCATCACAATACCCATGAGCGTGGTGGTGAGCAGGCCCGCCTCGTGCTGGAGCGAGTTGGCCACTTCGAACGCCGCCACCACCACCATGAGCGTGACGGGGTTGCGCAGAAAGTCGGGCACAAGGCGCCGGTGCAGCATAAAGAGCAGCAGCGCCGAGGCGGATACGCTCACCCCCACACTGATGAAGATCTCCAGGAACAGCCCCTCCATCACGTGCGCGGCGGCAGCGCTCATGCTCGCGGCGGTCCCGGTGGGCTCGTTCAGCAGAAGGATGGTCTCCAGCACGAGCACGGCCAGGATGGCGCCCACCGGATCGATGGTGATGCCCTCCCACTTGGCCACCGTGCCCACGCGCCCCCGCGGCCGGATGTGACGGAGCAGCGGCACGATCACCGTCGGCCCCGTCACGACGAGGATGGCGCCGACGAGGATGGCCAGGCTCACGTTGAAGCCGATGATGTAGTAGGCGGCCACGGCGCCGAGCCCCCAGGTAATGAGCACGCCTACCGTGATGAGGTTGCGCACGGCCGTGCCCACCTCGCGGAGCTCCGACAGGCGCAGGCTGAGCCCGCCCTCGAAGAGGATAATGCCGATGGACATCGACACGAACGCGTAGAGCCAGTCCTTCTGGAGCGCCTCGTGGCTCAGCAGCCCCGTTACCGGCCCGGCGATGAAGCCGGCGACCAGGAGCAGCAGGATGGAGGGCAGGCGAAACCGCCACGCCAACCACTGGGCCCCAATGCCCAGGATGATGACAATGGTGGCATCGATGAGGATGGGTTCAGGCACGAGGAGACGCCTCCAGCGCGATGAAAAGAATCATCTACAGTATAACGCCCCAAACGTCGGGCCAAATGGATGATGGATTGCTGTTCGCTAGTACCGGTCGTTTAGAATGCAGATCCATTGGCCGATAAAAGCGGTACGTGTTACGCCGCCGATACCAAGGGGGCGCGTATATTTCGTCTAACCTTCCCAGCCGTCGCTTGCTCTCGTGGCGCCTTTCTGCCGAACATGACGGCATAATTGAAAAAAGCGCTTCCGGCGCACGGTCCTCTCTTTTCTTGAAACGGATACCAGCTACTATGTCCTTCTTTGGTCAGGTCAACCGAATGTTCGACGCGGCCGCCGCGCATACGGAGCATCCCGAAGGGGTGTTGCATCAGATCCGGGCCTGTGACAACATCTGCCGCATCGAGTTTCCGCTCAAGCGCGACGACGGCGCCATTGAGGTCATCAAAGGCTACCGGGCCGAGCACAGCCACCATAAGCAGCCCACGAAGGGGGGCATCCGCTACGCCACGAGCGTAAGCGTGGATGAGGTCATGGCGCTCGCCGCGCTGATGAGCTACAAGTGCGCCATCGTCGACGTGCCGTTCGGCGGCGCGAAGGGCGGCGTGCACATCGACCGGCGCGACTACTCCGACGCCGAACTGGAGCGCCTCACCCGGCGCTATACGTTCGAACTGGCGCGCAAGAATTATATCGGTCCGGGGATCGACGTCCCGGCGCCGGATTACGGCACGAGCTCCCGCGAGATGGCCTGGATCCTCGACACCTACAACCAGCTGGAGCACAACGAACTGAACAGCCTGGCCTGCGTGACGGGCAAGCCCGTCGGCCAGGGCGGCGTGCGCGGCCGCACCGAGGCCACCGGGCGCGGCGTATTCTACGGCATCCGGCAGGCCTGCCAATTCGAGGACGACATGAAGGAACTGGGGCTGGAACCGGGTATCGAAGGAAAAACGGTCGTCGTCCAGGGACTGGGCAACGTGGGCTACCACAGCGCCAAGTTTTTGCAGGACGGCGGCGCGAAGCTCGTCGGCTTCGCCGAGATCGAGGGCGCCATCCACGACCCCGACGGCATGGACATCGACGCCGTCATGAAGCACCGCCGCGAGACGGGCTCCATCATGGATTTTCCTGGGGCGACCAACATCGCCGCCTCGGCCGAGGCGCTGGAGCTCGAATGCGACATCCTCGTGCCGGCGGCGCTCGAAGGCGTCATCACCGAGGAGAATGCCCCGCGCATCAAAGCGCGGATCGTGGCCGAGGCGGCCAACGGCCCCGTCACGTCGGCCGCCGACCAGATTCTGCAGGACAACGGCGTGCTCATGATTCCGGACGTCTACCTGAACGCGGGCGGCGTCACGGTTTCCTACTTCGAGTGGCTCCGCAACCTGTCGCACGTGCGCCACGGGCGCATGAGCCGCCGCTTCGAGGAGCGCAACGCTGAGCGCATCCTGCGCGCCGTGGACGAGCTCACGGCCGAGAGCTTTGATGACCGGCTGCTCGACAGCCTGATCAAGCGCATCGGCTTTGGCGCCAGCGAAGAGGACCTCGTCAACTCGGGCCTGGAAGACACGATGGCGTTCGCGTACGACGAGGTCCGCGTGATCCGCAAAGAGAAAGACGTGGACATGCGGACCGCCGCCTTCATCAGCGCCATCAACAAGATCGCGAAGTCCTACGCCGACATGGGCATCTTCCCGTGATGGCCTCGGGAATGAAATGTGTGGAAGGGTGAACGTGTGAACGGACGAAGGTGTACCCTTCCAGACCTGTCATCCATCCACACGGGTCACCCGCCGTTCACCTTGAACTGGCGGATGGACCGGATGGCGTCGGTATCGCCCGAGAGCTCGACGGCCCGCTCGATCATGCCGTCAAGCTGGGCATCGTCGAGCGGTTGGTCGATGGCGCTCACGTCGTAAGCGATGCCGAGATCGGGGAAGTCGCGGTGGTTCGACTGGATGTTGCTGGCCCCGGCCTCGTAGATGCTGTCGTCGATGGCTTTCTTCGTGCCGCGCACGTCGCTGTGGACGACGGCCAGCGCCCAGTACGGCGGCTCGGCGTTCACGCCGATCGTCTGCCCGGGGGCGAAGACCGTGTCGCGCACCATACCTTGCTCGTTGAGCATCTGGGTGGACGTGGCCATATGCGCAGCGATACGCGGCTGGGCCTCCTGCGTAGCCGCGCCGATGTGCGGCGTCGTCACGACCTCTTCCACGTCGGCGTACGGGTTGTGCCACTCCTCATCGGGGCTGCCCGGCTCCTCAGGAAATACATCCACGGCCGCGGCCCGCACGTGGCCTTCCTCGACGGCGCGCTTCAGGTCGGTCGGGTCGTATAGGAAGCCGCGTGCCGCGTTGATGAAGCCGCGCGGGCTGTTCTCGCCGCGCTCAGCGGCCAGTTGGCGGAAGTGGTCGTACTCGATCATGCCGCGGTTCGGGTGGCCCTTCGGGTCCTCGGCCGAGACGTGCAGCGTCACGAAGTCGGCCTTGCGGAAGGCCTCATCGAGGGAGCTACAGGCCGTCCAGCCGAGGGTGCTGCCCACCTCGCGCGCAATCTCCGACTTGTCATAAAAGTGCACGTCCATGCCCATCGCGTCGGCGAGCTTTGCCACCTGCTTGCCGATGTTGCCCAGCCCGATGATGGAGAGCGATTTGCCGAGCAGCTCGTACCGCCGCGAGCTGTCTTTCGTCCAGAGGTGCCGCCGACCGGCCTCGTTGGCTGAGAAGATACGGCGGGCGAGCCCAATCATTTCGCCAATGACCATCTCCACGACCGAGCGGCCATTGCTCACGGGATCGTTGAGCACGAGCACGCCCTCTCGCGCACACGCCGGCTTGTCGACCGTGTCGTCGCCAATGCAGCAGAGCATGATGGCGGCCAGGTTCTGCGAGGCCTGCAGCACCCGCTCGTCGACCGGGAACTTGCTGCGCTTGTAGAGCAGGTCGTGCTGGCCCTCTTTGAGCCGCTGGATGACCCCGTCGACATCCTGGGTGGCCGATCGCGGCAAGCGCTCGGGTTCGATGCCCTGCTGGCGCAAGTAGTCGTCCAGCGAGGGATCCGGCTCTTCGAGAATAATCGCCTTTTTGAACCGAGGGTTGAGGCGGCGCGTTTGGGGGAGGGTCTGTGGGTGCTCCATGCGACTGAGGTCGGGTGATGCAGGCGAAGACAATAGGCATTAGTTATTCACGCGCTGGCCCGTCAGATAGTTGCGGCTCCACACCCTCTTCAAGCGGTGCCTGCCCACCCATCGTTACGGCAATGCGGGATGGAAAGGCGCCCGCATGGCGCCCGAAAAAGTGGGGATGGGAAAAATACTCCGTGGCATCCACCCTGCGCGATGTCTTTGAGGCCGGCTGTACGCTCATCACGCTGTTCCTCTGAGCTCTGTTGCGCGATGACATTTTGCTGCGCCCCGCATGACGTTGCCCTTCGGCGAAAGGTCGCCCTCCACGCTCGCCATACCTCGGTGAGCCCACGCCCCTGCGTTGCGCGTTTTGACGACGTGTATGCCCGCCTTTTGCGGGCGTTGCCCCCCTTTGCATGCTACGTATGGTCTCCATCGTCGGGAGCGTGCTGTGCAGGGGGATCGGGCGAGGGAGCATCGTGCCGGTGCCATATGGCCGCAATTTTGCGGTCGCTTAACCCACACACCACTCGGCGTCGCAACCATCCGTAGGAAGCTTCGTTTTACATCATCTTGGACCACGTACCTTCTGCACGATCCAGTTCCATGGCCAACACGCTTCAGACGCTGCAGCAACTCCTCTCCGAGCGCATCCTGCTCCTCGATGGCGCGATGGGGACGATGATCCAGCGCCACGACCTCACGGAGGACGACTTCCGCGGCGACCGCTTCACGGACGTCGACGCCGACCTCCAGGGCAACAACGATCTCCTCTCGGTCACGCGGCCCGACATCATCGGCGCCATCCACCGGCAGTACCTGGCCGCCGGCGCCGACCTCATCGAGACGAACACGTTCAGCAGCACGTCCATCGCCCAGGCCGACTACGACCTGCAGGACACAGCCTACGAGCTGAACGTCGCCAGCGCACAGCTCGCCCGCGAGGCCGCCGACGAGGCGTCGACGGACGAAAAACCCCGCTTCGTAGCCGGCGCCATTGGGCCGACGAACAAGACGCTCTCCGTCTCGCCGGACGTGAACGATCCCGGCTACCGCGACGTCACGTTCGACACGGTGGAGGCCGCGTACTACGAGCAGGCGCAGGGCCTCGCCGACGGCGGCGTCGACCTCTTCCTGGTCGAAACCGTCTTCGACACGCTCAACTGCAAGGCGGCGCTCGTCGCCCTGCAGCGGCTCTTCGCCGAGCGCGGGCGCGTCTGGCCCGTCATGATCTCCGGCACCATCACCGACATGAGCGGGCGCACGCTTTCCGGCCAGACGCCCGAGGCCTTTTACACGAGCGTCGCGCACATGCCGGGGCTGCTGAGCGTGGGGCTCAACTGCGCGCTGGGCTCGAAGCAGATGCGGCCCTTCATCGAAGAGCTGGCTGGCTGCGCGGAAACGTTCACGAGCCTCTACCCGAACGCCGGCCTCCCCAACGAATTCGGCGGCTATGACGAGACGCCCGCCTTCATGGCCGAGCAGCTCGACGACTACCTGACCGAGGGCTGGACGAACATCATCGGCGGCTGCTGCGGCACCACGCCCGACCACATCGAGGCCTTTGCCGAGGTGGCCGCCCAGCACGAGCCGCGCACACGCCCCGAGCCGGATGCCCGGCTGCGCCTCAGCGGAATGGAGCCGCTCGTCTGGCGCGAGGACCTCAACTTCGTCAACATCGGCGAGCGGACGAACGTCATGGGCTCGGCGCGCTTCAAGCGGCTCATCAAAGACGACGACTACGAGACGGCGCTGAACGTGGGCCGCCAGCAGGTCGAAAACGGCGCGCAGATGATCGACGTGAACATGGACGAGGGCATGATCGACGGGCCCGCGGCCATGACCAAGTTCCTCAACCTCGTCGCCGCCGAGCCCGACATCGCGCGGGTGCCCCTCGTCATCGACTCGTCGGACTGGGACGTGATCGAGGCGGGGCTCAAGTGCGTGCAGGGCAAGCCGATCGTCAACTCCATCTCGCTGAAAGAGGGCGAAGAGGAGTTTCTCGAACACGCCCGCCGCTGCCGCCAGTTCGGCGCCGCGGCCATCGTGATGGCGTTCGACGAAGAGGGCCAGGCCGAGTCGTTCGAGCGAAAAATCGAGATCTGCGAGCGCGCGTACACCCTGCTGACCGAAGAGGTCGGCATGCCGCCGCAGGACATCATCTTCGACCCGAACATCTTCGCCGTCGCCACCGGCATCGAAGAGCACGCGGACTACGGCATCGACTTCCTCCGCGCCACGAAATGGATCAAGGACAACCTGCCGCACGCCAAGGTGAGCGGTGGGCTGAGCAATATCAGCTTCTCGTTCCGCGGCAACAACCGCGTCCGCGAGGCCATGCACACCATCTTCCTGTACCACGCGATCCAGCGCGGGATGGACATGGCCATCGTCAACGCCGGGCAGATCGAGGTGTACGACGAGATCGACGACGAACTGCGCACCCGGATCGAGGACGTCTACTTCAACCGCCGCGACGACGCCACCGAGCGGCTCGTGGACCTCGCTGAAGAGATCGCCGCGCAGGAAGACGACCGTGAGGTCGAAGAGGAAACGGCCGCCTGGCGCGAGGAGTCGGTGGAAGACCGCATCGAGCACGCGCTCGTGAAGGGCATCCTCGACCACATCGTGGACGACGCCGAAGAGGCGCGGCAGAAGTACCCGTCGCCGCTCGAAGTCATCGAAGGCCCGCTCATGGACGGGATGGACGTCGTGGGCGACCTGTTCGGCGACGGCAAGATGTTTCTGCCGCAGGTCGTCAAGAGCGCGCGGGTGATGAAGAAGGCGGTGGGTCACCTGCAGCCCTACATCGAAGAAGCCAACGCCGCCGAAGACGCCCGCCGCGAGGCTGCCGGCGAGGATCCGCGCGAGGACACGGACAGCCCGAAGGTCCTGCTCGCCACCGTGAAGGGCGACGTGCACGACATCGGCAAGAACATCGTGGGCGTCGTGCTCCAATGCAACGGCTACGAGGTCGTCGACCTCGGCGTGATGGTGCCCGCACAGAAGATCTTGGAGGAAGCGCGCAACCACGACGTCGACATCATCGGCCTCTCCGGGCTCATCACGCCGTCGCTCGACGAGATGGTGCACGTGGCAAAGGAGATGGAGCGCGAAGGCTTCGACATCCCGCTGCTCATCGGCGGGGCGACGACGTCCGAGATCCACACGGCCGTCAAGATCGCGCAGCACTACAGCGGTCCCGTCGTGCACGTGCTCGACGCATCGCGGAGCGTAAACGTAGCCGGCAACCTCGTCGCCGAGAATCTGCGCGACACGTTCCTGCGCGAGATCGACGAGCGCTACGAAACGCTGCGGGATCGGCACAAGCGCGGCGGCCGGCGGAAGACGTTCCTCCCCATCGAGGAAGCGCGCGCCAACCGCTTCACGTCCGACTGGGACGACGTGCCCATCACCAAACCCGACAAGCTGGGCACGACAGTCTTCCCGAAGGTGCCCATCGACACGCTGCGCGACTACATCGACTGGACGCCGTTCTTCATCGCGTGGGACCTCAGCGGCAAGTATCCGCGCATCTTCGAGGATGAGGAGAAGGGCGAGGAGGCGCGGCAGCTCTACGAGGACGCGAACGCCGTGCTCGACGATCTCGCCAAGCGGCGGGCCATCACGTGCAACGGCATCATCGGCCTCTTCCCGGCCAACCGTGTGGGCGACGACATCGAGGTGTACACCGACGACACGCGCTCGGAGGTGGCCACCACGCTCCACACGCTCCGCCAGCAGACGGAGAAGACGGGCGACCGCCCCAACCGCGCGCTGGCCGATTTCGTGGCGCCGAAAGACTCCGGCGTAGCCGATTACATCGGCGCCTTCGCCGTCACGGGCGGCCTCGGCGCCGAGGAGATCGCGGCCAAGCACAAGGCGGCAGGCGACGATTACAACACCATTATGATGCAGGCGCTGGCCGACCGGTTGGCCGAGGCCTTCGCCGAGTACCTGCACGAGCAGGTGCGCAAAGACTACTGGGGCTACGCGCCGGATGAGGACCTCACCAACGAAGACCTCGTCCGCGAAAAGTACCGCGGCATCCGCCCGGCGCCCGGCTACCCGGCCTGCCCGGACCACACGGAGAAGCCGCTCTTGTGGGACCTGCTCGGCGTCGAGAAGCACACCGGCATCCGCCTTACCGAGAACCTGGCGATGCACCCCGGCGCGTCGGTCTGCGGCATCTACTTCGCCCATCCCGAGGCCAGCTATTACAACGCCGGCACGTTCCAGCGCGACCAGATTGCGGATTACGCGGCGCGCAAAAACATGCCCGTCGCGGAGATCGAGCGGTGGTTGGACGACCGGCTGGCGTACGAGCCGGCCGAGGTCGAAGAGGAAGCGGCGGCCGTGGAGCAGGCGGCGTGACCCTATGCGCGGCGCGGCGTGAATGTTATGAATGGGGCGGGGCGGTGTCTATCTGAAAGATACCGTCTCTTTTTTCCGCATGATGAATCATGCGTCTACGCTAGGTTGACGAACGTAGTTGACGAACGTAGGCGCGGATCTTCAGTCCGCGGCCCATTGCAGCGCCGATTGTCATGCCGCGCCGTCGCCCCATTCGTGAGAAGAAGCATCGATTGCCGCGACCGTCCTACCAGGGGGAGGTGCTGGTG
>JAAAPH010000066.1 GCA_009908415.1 Bacteroidota bacterium | reverse complement strand
CCGGGTGGGGCACCATGGAACGCGAAGGCTTTACCGGCTCTGTCTCTTAATGTCCAATCCCGTCATGGATAGCATGCGTCGCCCCACCCGATCTTGGCCGTGGCCCGGCCTTCTGGTTTTGTCGCTCCTCATGGGAAGTGCCGTTGTGCCCCTCCACGCGCAGTCGCCTCCCGATGGGGACCCGACGGGGTCGTGGGAGGCGGCCGTCTTTTACACCTGGCAGCACCTGTCCGATCAGCGGGCGCCGTGGCAGGTGTCCAAGGCGCTCGTCCAACGGCGGCACGCGCAGGGCGCTGTCATTCTGGAGGCCGCCCACGTGCGCCGGTTCGGGACCGGCGATGCCTCCGTGTCCGTCGACGTGTGGCAGGACCTGTGGCCGCAGGCCTACATGCACGCCGCGGTCGACTACACGCCTGCCCCGGCGCTGCTGCCCGCACAGGCGGTGTCGGGCGAGGTGTACCAAACCCTCCCCGGCGGATGGGAGATCGCCGGTAGCTACGCGCAACGCCGCTATCCGGCCCAGGCCGTCCACCTCGTGGGCGCCGGGTTGGCCACGTACGCGGGAGCATGGTACCTCCGGGCGAAGACCACCGTCACGCGCCTCTACGGCCGCCTCAGCGTCGTGCAGAGCGTCCGCGCGCGGCGTTACCTCAACCCGCCCCGCGAGTACATGGGCATCCGGGTGGGCGGCGGGCGGGTCGCGGAGGTCGTCGACGACGGCCCTATCATCGAGACGGTGCGCACGTTCTTCGTGACCGCCCAGCTTCAGAAATTCCTGACGCCCCACCTCGGCGTTATGATCGCGGGCAGCTACAGCGACGACGCGTTCTTCGTCCGCCGCGGCCTGTCGGTGGGCATACTGACGCGGTGGTGACGCGAGCGCCTGACCTGCATACGGCGGAGCAGAACCGGGCGCGGTCCGTTGCAGAAAACGACGCTGCTTCGCTCGCTGTCCACCGACCACCGTGCCACCAGCCCATGATCGCCTCGACCGCTGCACGTCGCCTGGTTTCCTGTACCGCCTCCCTCCTTCTGCTGCTCACGCTCCTCGCGCGCCCCGCCCCGGCCCAGTCCGAAGCGCCCGGCGGCGTGCTTGACCTGGGCACGATCGACTTTCCGACGTCGGCCTCCGGCGAGGCGCAGACGGAGTTTCTGACGGGCGTGCTCGCGCTGCACAGCTTCTGGTATCCGGAAGCGCGCGATCACTTCCGTCGTGCGCAGGCGCTCAATCCGCAATTTGCGATGGCGTACTGGGGCGAGGCCATGACGCACGATCACCCGCTCTGGGATCAGCACGATAACGACGCGGGGCGGGCCGTCCTTGCGCAGTTAGACTCGGTGCAAGACGCCCGCGGTCTCGCCTGGACCGACCGCGAGCGCGGCTACGTCGATGCGGTCCGCACGCTGTACGCCGGCGAGGGGGACATCGAGGCCCGGCGTGACGCATACGCCGCCGCCATGCAGCGCCTCGCCGAGCAGCACCCGGACGATGACGAGGCCGCCGCCTTCAGCGCCCTTGCCCAGATGAGCGTTGAAGGCTTCGACCTGGAGGACGCCGAGGACGTGGTGCCCGTCGCCGCGCAGCTGGAGGAACTTTACCGGCGGCACGACCGGCACCCCGGTGTGCTGCACTACCTCATCCACGCGTACGACTCGGAGCCGTTTGCGCCGCTCGGCCTGCGCCCGGCTCGCACGTACGCCGAGGTGGCCCCGGCGTCGTCGCACGCGCTCCACATGCCGAGCCATATCTTCCGGCAGTTGGAGCAGTGGGAGCGCGTCGTCGCTTCGAATCAGGACGCCTATCAGGCCTCCGTCGACTGGCAGCAGCGCACGGACCGCCCGATCCACATGCGCGACTTCCACTCGTTCGGCTGGCTGATGGACGCGTACCTCGCCCTCGACCGGTTTGACGACGCGTGCGGTCTCATTCAAGAGCTGGAGTCGCTCCTTGCCATGGCCGAGCAACGGGGCGAGGACTCCGGCCGCATGCCGTCGCTCCAGGAGCACTTCACGAGTCAGTACGAAAGCGCCGCCGCGGGCACGGATGCCGCGGGCGCCTGCGCGGTCGTGCAGTAAGCGGTCGTGCAGTAAGCGGACACGCAACTAGAGAAAGACCTGCAGCGAGAGCAGGTGCATGCCGTCGCGGACGTACGGCTCCAGCACGACGGCATAAGCGGCACGCACGTCGAGGTTGCCGAGCGGCTGCTCGATGCCGAAGCCGGCACTCGGGCTCAGCCCTTCGAGGTCGCCGGCTCCGATCCGGTTGAGGCCGGCACGCACCGTGAACACCTCCACGAAGCGATACGATGCGCCCATCCGGAGGCGGCCGCCGTGCAACAGGAGCCGCTCCGTCTCGAACGCCGTGCCCACCGACGCGCCGGCCGTCGTGGGCACCCGCACGCGTTGCTGGCGCTCCGTGAAGCGCGACTCGTACTCGGCCGTGAGATGCAGCCGGTCGTCGACCAGCCGGACCATGCCGCCCAGCCGCACGCGCACGGGAAAGCGATCCGTCGTGGAGCGCCCGCCTTCCTGCGCTTGCGACGTGTTCCAGCTGTAGCGAGCCAGCAGGTCACTCAGCACGAGCCCCACGTGCACCCGGGGACTCACCGCGTACGTCACACCCGCATCGAGCCCGAGCGTCAGCGTGGGCTCCACCGTGTCGAGCACATCGGCCCGGTAGAGCTTGAGCGCGGCCCCGGCCGCAAGGCGATCGCCGAACCGGTTGCCAAAGGCCAGGGAGAGCGCGAACTCGTCCGTAGACAGCGTCTGGGTGTGATAACCGCTCGCGTCGCGCCCGTCGATGTCGTTCACGCCCGCGTGGATGAGCCCCACGGCGATGCCCGCGCTCGGCGCGATGGGCGTGGCGAACTGGAGGAACTGCAGTTCCCGGTCCATCGACAGAAACGCCGCGGAGGCCGATAGATTCTGGCCCCTGTGGTAGGGCGCCAGCGCCGGGTTGTAATAGGGGCTGGCGTCGCCGCTGAGGTCGGCAACGAGTGCGTTCCCCATCGCGATGCCGCGCGCGCCGAAGCCGACCCGGGCAAAGGAGCCGGGCGCGGCGTCCTGTGCCATCGCGGGCCCCGCGCTCAGCAGCAGGAGCGCCGCCATCCAACCGGCCAGTATGAGTCGATGCATGAGTTTGGATTGATTTGATACAGATTGGGAATGGGGACGGGGTAAGAGGGAAGCGTGCAAAAGAACGCCCATTCCCTCTTCCCTAACCACCCCTCGTCCCAGTTCTCATTCGACCAGCAAAATCTTGCCCTGCACGGTGCGCCCTCCGATATCCACGGTGTAGAAGTAGGGCCCATTCGGGAGGCGTAGGCCGCCGCCGTCGGTGCCGTCCCACGCGGTTTCAGCAGCCCCCTGCCCCGCCAGGGGCTGAGCGTCATCGACGATGCGGCGGATAAGGTTCATGTTGAAATCGAAGATGCGCACCTCCACGCTGCGGGCCGCATCCAGCGGATAGCGGATGCGCACGACGCGATCGGCAGCCGGGGAGAACGGGTTGGGATACGCATACGTGTCGACGCGCGGCACGTCCTCGGTGGGCGTCTCCGGGTCGAGCGGCACGTCGGCCCGAAAGAGGGTCCACGTCTGCTCGCCGAAGCGCTGCCGGAGTAGGCCTTCCTCGGTGCCCACCCACAGGGCCGTGCGGGTCGTGGCCACGGCGCGCACGCCGGGATCGGAAGGCAGAAAGCGCGTGTCATCCGCCAGCGGGAACGACCGCACGGTGCGCCATGAGCGCCCACCGTCGTCCGAGATGTACAGGCTGCCGCCGGCCGCGTACACGCGTCCGCCGTGGAAGGCGAAGTCGAAGATGCGCGTGCCCACGAGCGCCGTTTCGAACGTCGCGCCGCCGTCGCGCGTGACGGTGGCGCCGAAGCGCTGCCGGTCGCTCGCCGTTTGGTTGACGGCCCACGTGGCCATCCAGACGGGATTGCGCCCGGGCTGCGGCTGCTCGGCGAGGGCCACGACGCGGTTGCCCGTGAGACCGTCCGGCGTGCCATCGAACGCAAAGCGCTGCCAGACGCGCCCGTTCGGCGTCACGTCCTCAGGCCGCGAGCGGTTGACGCCGCCGGCCGTCCCGGCCCACACCGTGCCGGTTTCGTCGACGAGCAGGCTGAAGCCGACGTGGTTGAGCGAGCCGTCGCCCCGGTTGGACGGCGGCCCGAGCACAAAGTCGTACGTGCTGTCGGGGAAGATCGCCGTGCGGTCGTCGGGCGGGAGCACCACGCGCTGCCACGACTGGCCCCGGTCCACCGACCGGCGGATGCCCCCGAACCCATTCGCACTCCAGACGACCCCGCCGTCCGGCGCTACGTCGAGGCCGGTGGGCGCGCTGTTGGACTCCGCCGTAATGGGCGTGGCCCGCAGTGTGTTGCCGCCGTACGCCACCGAGGTGTCGGCGAGGGCGTCGAGTGGTGGGAAGCGGTACGTGAACGTCTCGCCGCCGTCCTCCGAGAACACAAAGCCGCCGGCCCCGGAGCCGCCATCGCCCGTTGCGAAGGCCAGCCCGGCCCAAAGGAGCGGTCCCTCCACATCGAGCGCAAACACCTGGTTGCGCGCGTTGAGCAGCGAATCGGCGTCCGCGACGGCAAAGGATTGCCCGCCATCCGTCGTGAGGTGGAGCAGCGGGCCGATCCAGAGCGAATCGCCCTCGGCCTCCAGCACCTGCACGAAGTTGCTCGGAATGCCATCGGCCGGAAGCAGCTTGGCCCCTGCCGGCTGGGCCTGCGCCCATCCGGCGCCCATCCAGAGCAGCCCGCTCAGCAATACGCACAGCCAGCGATCCATCATGGGCGGGTGTCGTTCGCGGTGTCGGGCATGTAGCGGACCTGCGCGGTCACCTGGTTGCTCGTCAGGCTGTCGTCGTCAACGGCGAACGCCCGCAGGACGAGCAGTTCGGCCTGCTCCAGGGCGACAGGATATCGCGACGTGCCGCCGTACCGATCGCCCTCAATACGCGGCAGCGGTGCGAGGCCGGGGGACGACACGCCGTAGGCCGGGTCGACGAAGACGAGTACGCGATCGATGGCGCCATCCGGGTCGCGCGCGGTGACCTCAACGGCAATGTCGATCAGGGCCTGGCCGTTCGCCACTCGATCGTCCGGCAGGTCGGCGGCGCGCACCGTGTCGGGGGCCACGACGAGCGCGGACACCACGGGCTGCTGTTGATTCAGGGACGGGGGGCCCGGCACGGGGTCGCATCCTACGAGCAGCCCCCCTGCGATCCCCGCCGTCAACACGGCGTGCCATGGTAGCGACCGGAGCCATTTCATAGACATGGGAGCGTTGGCGTAGGAGTAGGCCCGCGGCCTGCTACGCGATGTAGATGGGACGGAGACTAAAGCAGAGCACGAAGATCAGGATGCTCGCGTAGCCGAGCAGGCGGCGGCGGGGCGTCAACCGATCCGGCCGCACCACGGGCGGATGCTCCACGCGAATGAACAGCACAATGAGCAGCGTCCACACGAGCCACCCCGTGTAGCCGAGGTGCGTGACCATCGCCGGCACCACTTGCGAGACGGCGACGATCAGGAGGATGCCGAGCAGGACGGGCGCGATGTAGCGCTGGGCCCCCTGAAAGGTGCGATTCAGGTAGAAGTACAAGATTCCGGCCAAGATCATCCACGAGGCGTGGCCGGCCAGCGTCGAGTACTCATAGAGCGCGGGGGCGATGGAATCCATGAATCCGATCCCACCGGAGATCAGCAAAATGACGACGAAGCCGCGGGCCAGGCGGCCGTGCCATTTCTTGCCGAAGAGCGCGTACAGGATGTGGCCGCCATCGAGCTGGCCCACCGGAAGCAGGTTCAGCGCCGTAAAGAAGAGGCCGAGCCATCCGGCGAAGAGCACGGGATAGTGGTACATCTCATACATCGGCGGCACGTTGGAAAAGACCTGGGCCAGCAGCCAGTAGAGCAGCGTGTCGCCGACGACGATGCGCACCGTTTGGTCGCCGTTTTCCGACGCCAGCATGGCCTCCGGGAAGGCGCCATACTGCTGAATATGTTCTTTCAGGGCCTCATGGCCCGCCAGGTCCAGCAGGTACTCCGGCCCCGGAAGGGTCGCCATCGCATAGACGAGCACGGCAAAGGCCACGACGAACCCGGCCAGCGGCCCGGCCGCGCCCACATCGAACAGCTTGCGTGTGCTTGGAATCGGCTCCCGGATGCTGATGACCGCCCCGAAGTTGCCGATCCCGTTGAACGGAAACGGGATGTAGTAGGGCAGCGACGTGTTGATGCCGTGGTAGCGCGCCGCGAAATAGTGCCCGAACTCGTGCACCGTCAGGAAGAGGAGCAGCGGCACGGCATAGCGAAACCCATCGACGACCTGCGCCCAGTAGCCAACCTCCTCGTAGTACAGCGTGCGGGCAGCCCAATCGGCGCCCGCGTACACCGTGGAGCCCAGCGTGAGCACGAAGAGCAGCAGATGCAGCCAGTACCGATCTTTAGCGGTATCGGCCGAGGGGGTACGCGCTGAGGAAGGTGGCGTTGAGAACGACCCGTTCGCGTCGTCGCGGCGGGGCCCATCGACAGAGGAGGAAGCAGGTTCCACGAAGCGCTGATGCTACGGATGAAGGACAAACGTCGGCGTGCGGACGCGAGGTGCGCGCTCATTCTGCGAACGCACGACCGATGGGTTTGTTGTCGGCCGGAGTGGCGGTGCAGATTGGACGGTTGCAGGCTGGACGGAGTGCACGTCCGCACGGCGTGGCGCCCAGACGGGTTCGCGCCCCCACCTTCCGGACCGTTCCCCTCTGGCTACCGAACAGTTTCACATTCGTGGTTATGTCGTCCCGAAACATCCCTTGGCACGTCATCCACCACAGGTATGATCTTTCGGGGCCCCTGAGCGCACGTCGAAGACACGAGCGCGAAGCGCGACTGACGGAAGTAACTCTCCTTCGGCAAGAGCCGTCCGATTCTAGGAGATTCCCTAGAGGAGGATGACCCTCCGGGCCCCTTCGGCAGGCTCAGACTGACCGCCCTTTTCGGGGATATTTCGGGACGGGCTTGCCCCAAACGGTCCGGTAGCTAGCGTTCCCCTCTTATCCGCGTAGGGCGGCGAAGCCGTCTTCGATGCGGCCCAGTGCCGTTTGGAGATCGTCCATCGACGCCGCGTAAGAGAGGCGGAGCCCGTTCGGCGTGCCGAAGGCGTTGCCGTGCACCAAGGCGACGTTGTGCTCCTCCAGCAGGTAGAAGCACAGATCCTCGCTGTCGTCGACCCGGCGCCCGTCCGGCGCCGTCGTCCCGAGGTAGTGTGAGACCTCGGGGAAGACGTAGAACGCCCCACCCGGCGTGGGGCAATGTACGCCGTCGATGGCGCGCAGGCGCTCCAGCACGACGTCGCGCCGCTCGCGGAAGGCCGCCACCATCTCCTGCACGGGGCCGTTGTCCATCTCCAGGGCGGCGACGCCGGCTTTTTGGGAGATGCTGCTGGGCGCCGATGTAAATTGGCTCTGCACCTTGGCCGCGGCCTGCACGATGGGAGCGGACGCAGCCAGGTAGCCCAGCCGCCAGCCCGTCATCGCATACGCCTTCGAGAAGCCGTTCACGGTAATGGTGCGCTCCTTCATCCCCGGCAACGAGGCGAACGACACGTGCTCGGCGTCGAATGTGATGTGCTCGTAGATCTCGTCCGACAGTACGTACACGTCCTCGTGGTGCCGCAGCACGTCGGCGAGCGCCTCCAGCTCATCGGGCGTGTACACCGCCCCCGTGGGATTGGAGGGCGAGCACAGGATGACGAGCCGTGTGTTGTCCGTGAGCGCCTCTTCCAAGGCCTGCGGGCTCATTTTGTACCCCTCCTCGGCCGTCGTGGGCACGACGGTGGGCTCGGCGCCGGCGAAGCGCGCCATCTCGGGGTAGCTCACCCAGTAGGGTGCCGGGATGAGCACCTCATCGCCCGGCCCGCACAGCACGTGAACCCCCAGGGCCACCGACTGCTTGGCGCCGTTCGAGCAGAGCACCTGGTCGGGCGCGTAGGAGAGTCCGTTGTCGCGGTCGAGCTTCGCGCTGATGGCCTCGCGCAGCTCCTGCATGCCCTTGTTCTCGGTGTAGTTGGTAAACCCGGACTGGATCGCGTCGATGCCGGCCTGGGCGATCGGTTCCGGCGTGCCGAAGTCCGGCTCCCCGGCACTGAGGGCAATGACGGGATGACCCTCCCGGCGCAATTGGGTGGCGCGGGCGGACATGGCCAAGGTAGCCGAGGGCTGCATCGCGGCTACCCGCTCGTTCAGGTGGATGGTGGGCGTGGGCATGAGGCGTCCTGCAGGGTTGAGATTCGAGCAAACACGATGGGTACTAAGATAGCGAAGGGCCAGCGCGAGGCCAACCGCCTGGCGTGAATCGTCTGCAACAGATGGCACGTGCTACGCGGCGTCGTCCTTCGGCTTGTGGCGGAGCGCCTCCACGACGGGCGGCGGGACGAACTTCGAGGCGTCCCCATCCCAGCGATGCACGTCCCGCACGATGGTCGCGCTGACGAGCGCATACTTCTCGGACGTCATCAGGAAGACGGTCTCCAGGTCGGGGTGGAGCTTGCGGTTCGCGAAGGCCATGCGAAACTCGGCGTCGAAGTCACTCACCTGGCGCAGACCGCGCACGAGCGCCACGGCGCCCACCTCGCGCGCCCGCTCCACGATGAGGCCTTCGTGCGCCACCACCGACACGCCCTCCAGGTGATCGGTGCATTCGCGGATGAGCCGGCAGCGCTCCTCGGTGGTAAACAGGGGCTCACGCCCGGCCTTGATGCCGACCGTGACTTCGATGCGGCCGAACAGGCGAAACGCCCGCTCCAGCACATCGAGGTGCCCGTACGTGAACGGGTCGAAGGAACCGGGATAGAGGGCTAGCTGGCGATCCATGCGCATGAAGGCGTTGAGCGAAACAGAGGACGGTCAGGCCTCGGCATCCGGCGCGGCCGTGCTTTCCTCCTCCGCCTCATCCGCTTCGTCGAGCGGTTCCAGGGGCGGACGGAACAGGCTTACGATGGTGCGGCCGTACGCGCGGCTCGTCATCAGGTGGGGATGGTCGTCGAACCAGTGGTGCGAGCTGTGTTCGAGCGTAAAGACCCCGTCGTTCTTGAGGTGCGGAATGGCCAGGTCGGGCATCCGCTCCATGGCCTCCAGCTTGTACGGCGGATCGGCCATGATGAGATCGAACGGCGGCCCGTTGTAGCGTTCCAGGTACGCCACGGCATCGCCTTGGACGAAGAAGCACTGGTCCTCGACGTCCAGCTCAGCCGCGTTTTCCCGCGCGTAGTCCAGCACAGGGCGTTGCTGCTCCACAAAGGTAACGAGGGCGGCCCCGCGGCTGATGGCTTCCAGGCCCAACGCGCCGGTGCCCGCGAAGAGGTCGAGCACCTCGGCGCCGTCGAGGTAGATGCGGCTGTCGATGAGGCTGAAGAGCGACTCGCGGGTGCGCGCCGTGGAGGGACGGGTCATGTGCCCCTCCGGAGACTTGAGCGTGCGCCCGCCGAAACGTCCTGCAATAATTCGCATATCCACGCTGATCGATTGGAACGGCGAGGCCGTGATGAAGAGAGGCCGTATGAAGATGGACGGGCGGTACGCCTCGGCACGATGTCCTAGAGGGCGGCGCCAACGCACGGTACGTACACGCCCATACCGAAGTCTGTGCCCTGGAGAGCAGCATGGTCCAATCCCAGTACACCGAAGGGGTCGATCGGCTCGGGCGCGACGCCAAATATGGTTTCGAAGGGCGTGAACGCCTCGGCGTTGGCGCCGATACCGTACAGCCCGATGCGTGCCACGGCAGACCGCGGAATGTCTAGCTGATCCAGAAGCGCAGTGGCAAAGTAGGTCGCATCCACCGGCTCTTCGGCGTCGGCGTAGTGACTGAAGTACCAGCGGCCGTTTCGGAGCAATCCGTACTCCGTGAAGTCGGGATACACGCCGACCACCAGCGTGATCGCCATCTCGTTCTCCTCGTCCGGCGGCAACGCGTGCGTCATAACTTGCGCTGCGGCTTGCGTGCTGAGCACCCACCGCACGTCGGTGTGCGGCATGCTCGCCAGGACGGTCTCGATTCGCGCATGCCGATCGTCGGGCACGGCCAAGACGTGCACGGGCTCAACGTCGAGGTGCGTATCCGCGTGCACGGCAGACGCCGTAAGGTATAGCCCTTCTCCCGGCTCGGTGCCAGCCAACAACGACGCCTCCTGCTGGAACCGCTCCGACCGCTCCTCGGCGGGGGTTTCCTTTGGAACAACCGTCACGAAGGAGTAGGCATCGGGCGGATGCACCACGACGCGCAGCTCCCTTGAGGCGGCGCCCGCAAACACGTCACTTAGCGCGTCGGCCACCACATCAAGATGCGTGGGCGCCTCCGTGCGGAGCAACTCGTGGGTGACGTCGAAGTCGAAATCGCAACTTCCGAGCCGTAGCGGGCGCACCCCACTGGCGCGGTGCTCCACCTCGGCATAGCGAAGTGTGGCCCACGAGAGGTCGATGCTGGCAAAAGCCTGTGGCTGCATAGCTGCCCATTGCCGTTACTTACAACCGCGATGCGGCGCCCCTGCCTCCAGCAGCACAGCATCCTACTCCCACGTGGCGGCGTGTGTTTGCGTCACGTCACCAGACATCGTACCAATCTGATCGTCCGAGTCTGGATCTTGCAGCAGGTAGGTTTCTACGCGGCCGGTGTCGTTCACTGCATACTGGAATTGCTTACCCGTGCGCGGCGAGTAGAGCAACGAGTCGAGATTCACCGTTCCCCCGAAGATGCTATCCTGGTTGGCCATGATGACCGAATCCTCACGAAGAAAGGAGACCAGCGTATTCAGCGAGTCGGGAAAGCTATCCCGCCGCTGACTGAATTGAATGAGCCCGGTTCGAATTTGGGACATGCGCTGACGGGTGAGTTCGGTCATTTCCTGCTGACGCTCGATGCGCTCGTAGGGCTCCGTGATAGACTCATAGAGCACATACGAAAGCACAATAATGACGATCGCCAGAACAACCTGAATGCCGGTTCGGATACTTTGGCTTGAAGCCATCTGCGTATGTCTTTGGATGCTATTCGTCGGGGAGTCGGAAGGCCGTGCCCGTGGTGGGAGGCACAAAAAGGCTGTGTCACTATTGCAGCCGCGTCGAAAATACAGGGCGCCTGTTCGAAATGCAACTACGGAGGCGACGGGCCCTGCAACTGCTCCGTTCCTGCCCCCTCATATCATCGAGGTCTTCATGGAGTCAGCGGCCTGAACCCCGCCCGACCCGGAAATTTTTCACCCTCTCCGCCATACAACCGTTGCATTGTACCCATGGGGTGGACCGAAGCGGGGCGGCGTGCCGCCGGCGCCCGAGCCCTATCCGTTCGCTTTTTTCGTGACTTGATGGACTGCGCTGTGACGAACCTGCTCATCAATATCGACCACGTGGCGACCCTGCGCAACGCGCGCCAGGAGTCGTTCCCCGACCCCGTGCACGCCGCGGCCCGCTGCGAAGCGGCCGGCGCCGATGGCATTGTGTTCCACCTGCGTGAGGACCGGCGCCACATCACCGAGCGCGACGTGCGCCTGCTGAAAGAAACCGTCAAGGGCAAGCTCGACTTCGAGCTCTCGACCAACGACGAGGTCGTCGCCATCTGCTGCGACGTGGTGCCCGACCTGGCCACGCTCGTCCCCGAACGCCGCGAAGAGGTCACCACCGAGGGCGGGCTCGACGTCCAGGCCACCCGCGACCGACTGGAGGCGGTGATCCCCCGTCTCTACAACGCCGGCATCCCGCAGGTCAGCCTGTTCATCGAGCCCGACCCCGCCCAGATCGAAGCGGCCGCCGATGTGGGCGCGAACTGCATCGAGCTGCACACGGGCGACTTTGCCAACGCCGCCACGGAAGCCGACCAGCGCGCCATCGCCCGACAGCTCGCCGACGGCGCCCGGGCCGCCCATGATGCCGGCCTCCGCGTGCACGCCGGCCACGGGCTCGACTACACTAACTTCCCGCTGTTTGCCGACGAGGTGCCGCACGTGCAGGAGGTCTCCATCGGCTTTGCCGTCATGGCGCGGGCCATCCTCGTGGGCATGGAGCCCGCCGTCCGCGCCATGCGCCGCGTGGTGAAGGGGTACTGAATTAGGGGAATGGGTAAAAGGCAAGCGTTGAATCGAGGAAACGATGAGTCGGAGGGATTCCTTGACTCCTCGATTCTTCGTATCCTCGGTCCATCCTCCCCTGTAATCCAGCAAATTCGACCAAACAGCTAATCCTCATGAGTGAGTCCGGCGCTTTTTTCGAAGCCATCCCCGAGGGCCACAAGAGCGGGTACGTCGCGCTCATCGGCAAGCCGAACGTGGGCAAGAGCACGCTCATGAACGCGCTCGTCGGCCGCAAGCTGTCGATCGTCACGCGCAAGCCGCAGACGACCCGCCACCGCGTGCTCGGCATCCACTCGGATGAGGACCACCAGATCATCTTTCTCGACACGCCGGGCATCATCACGCCGGAGTACCGGCTGCAGGAGATCATGATGGGCAGCGTGAAGGACGCCATCCGCGACGCCGACCTCCTCCTCTTCCTCCACGAGGCCACGCAGGAACAGCCCGACACGTTCAGCCTCGACTGGGTGGGCGACACGCCGGCGTTCCTCGTCCTCACCAAGATGGACCGCATCCCGCAGGAGGAGGCGCTGCCGCTCGTGGAATCGTACCTGGAGCTGAAAGCGTTCGACGAGGTGGTTCCGACCTCGGCGCTTAAAGGCTTCAACCTCGACACGCTGCTCGACCAGATCGTGGCCCACCTGCCGGAGGGGCCGCCGTTCTATCCGAAGGAGATGATCAGCGAGCACCCCGAGCGCTTCTTCGTGGCCGAGATCATCCGCGAGAAGATCTTCCAGCAGTTCCGCGAGGAGGTCCCCTACTCCACGCAGGTGAACGTCACAACCTACGAGGAACGGACCGACGAGAAGGACTTCATCGACGCCGAGATCGTCGTCAACAAGAACTCGCAGAAGGGCATCCTGATCGGCAAGGGCGGCCGGGCGCTCAAGCGGCTCGGCACGGCGGCGCGGAAAGACATCGAGGAATTTGTGGGCACGGGCGTGTACCTGCAACTGCACGTGAAGGTGCGCAAGAACTGGCGCGACAAGGACACCTTCCTCCGCTCGTACGGCTACCGGTCGTCGTGACGGTTGAGCGTTGAGGGATGAGTGTTTGGGCGTGTGGGGGTGTGGGAGGGGCTGCCTCCATCCGTCGGCATAATTCCGGGGATTACGACGATCCGTCGCTGGTGTCGACGACCGTCACGGTGAACGATCGGCTTGGGGGCGCAGCGTCCGTACCATTGTCTGCACCCACGCGGTGACGATACTCTCCTGGCTCGTTGGGAGCCTTCCAGAGGTAAGTGTTATCCATCGTTACGGCCCCATTCTCAGGGCCAGCGCTGAAGGCCCACCGAAACTCGAACCGCTCGTCGGTGCTGTCGGCGATGACGCAGGTGAAGACGGCGGTGTCGCCGACGGCGACGGGATTCGGGGCAACCCGTACGTCGAGAATGTCCGTCTGGGACGCTGGACCCGGACCGGGATTCGTGCCGCCGATGCCTTCGAGATCACATCCCATGAGCAACAGCGTTGCGGTGAGCCACGCCGCTGCCACACCGAGCACGACGCGCGGTGTGTCGGTCATCTCGATGGAGGGTCGACAGGTCGATGAGGCCTTCATTTCGCTTCTCCAAATAATCCCTAACGCGCTACGAGGTCCGCGCTGGATGCCGGCGATACGTGCAGTCCGTCGCGGATGGGCGTCTCTAAAGCCGCGGGGATGGCCCCGGCGGGTAACACGAACCGGCTGAACGCGCGGCGGCGCGGGTACTCTTTGCGGAGCCGGCTGAATGCGGCGCTCCGCGCGTCGGGCGGCCCGTTGAGCGTCGCGCGGAGACGGCCGTCGTCGGCCGCGATGTCGTACATCGAGCGCACCACGTGGTCCAGCGCCTCGGTTTC
>JAAAPH010000067.1 GCA_009908415.1 Bacteroidota bacterium | reverse complement strand
GTTCAGGATGCAAGAGAAACATGATTTCGTAGTACTCGGGGTTCTCCAACCCGAACGTGATGAACTGTTTGCACAGCGCTTTGAGCCGTTCAACCGGCTCGGGGTGCTGCGAAGCGGCCTCTGTAAGCGCTTCGTACAGGCGCGTCATGCCCTCATCGATCAGGGCGTGCAGCAACGCATCTTTGCTGTCAAAGTGCAGGTAGATGCTCGTAGCACTGTAATTGATCGCCCGCGCGATCTTCCGCATCGACAAATTCTGATACCCTTCCTGCACCAAAAGGTGGCGCGTGGTATCCAGAATCAGCCGGCGCAAATCACCGTCGTGTACTGTAGGGTCGCTCATAACCGGGGGTTTAGTTGGTTAACGGTGTTAAGTAACCAATAGTTTCAAGAAATTGTCAAGCCGGGCAGACTCGAATCAACTCATCGCGATGCACACCGTCATGTCGCTCCCCTATGCTTGTCGGGGCTACGGGCCGTAGCTTCTTGCGGGGATGGGCTGCCTGCCTCTGCCCTCTTGAGGAATCGGGCACTACGTATCAGGGAGACTCAGCCGCTTTTTCCTCAGTCCGCATCCGTTCGGAGGATCGGCCTCAGCTAGCGGGATGTTGCGGTGACGCCCTCGGGCGGTGGGGTATCATCTCACGCGTTCCTCACACGCGATCGCAGCAACGCTTCAAGCTGCCGCGAGTAGGAAGCATCCCATCAGCCGTGAATGCAAGGTCCTAATCCATGTCTGCTGCTCCCTCCCCTGACCGCTCTGAGGACTCCCCGGACGAGCGTGCACCGGGCCCCAGGCCACTCAGCCGTCGTGCCTCGCGCCTCTTCGTCATCGCCTCCATCCTTTTCGTGATTGCGGCGACGGCCGGGAGCGTGTATTACCTGGTCAGCATGACCTCGGAGGCGCTCAACGCGCCGATGGACAGCGTCCAGACCGATACCACGGCCGTTGACACCACGGCCCTGCCTCCGAACCCCGAGGCGGTCCAGTAGAGTCGCCCGATCACGTCTTCGTCAACACAAAAAGCCCCGACGCGCGGAAGCGCCGGGGCTTTTCGATTATTCGATTATGCAGCGTCGAGGGTGCGGCATCAGCTGTCCGACTCAGACTCAGAGGCTTCCACGGCCTCTTCGGCTTCGGGCGCACCGTCCCCTCCGGGGATGGCTTCGCCGTCGCCGCCGATGGCCGCCTGTAGCTCTTCGAGCTCGGACTTCGAACCGACCACGAGGTCGCGGTACTTGCGCTGTCCCGTTCCAGCCGGAATGGGGTGCCCCACGATCACATTCTCCTTCAGCCCGTAGAGCGGATCCGTGTCCGCCTTGATGGCCGTGTTGGTCAGCACCTTCGTAGTCTCCTGGAAGGACGCAGCCGACACGAACGAGTCGGTTGAGAGCGCGGCCTTCGTGATGCCGAGCAGCACCGGTTCGCCGACAGCCGGGCGGGCGTCGCGGATCTGTACCTCGGGAAGATCCTGGCGCTTCATCTCGGAGTTGAGCTCGCGGAGACGGCGCCGCCCGATCACTTCGCCAATCTTCACATCGGACTCGCTCGGGTCCGTCACGACGAATTTGTCGTAGAGCTGGTCGTTGATCTCGGCCAGCTTGAACCGGTTGATGAGCTGCTCTTCGAGCAGGTTCGTGTCGCCCGGCTCCTTGATCTCGACGCGCTTCATCATCTGACGCACGATGACCTCGAAGTGCTTGTCGTTGATTGACACGCCTTGGAGGCGATACACCTCTTGGACCTCGTTCACCAGATGCTCCTGCACGGCCCGCGGCCCCTTGATGGATAGGATGTCGTGCGGGGCAATCTGTCCGTCGGAGAGCGGGTCGCCGGCCCTCACGAGGTCGTTCTCGTGCACGAGGAGGTGCTTCGAGAGCGACACCATGTACGATTTCTGCATCTCGCCGTCGCGGCTCGTGACGATGACCTCCTGCTTGCCGCGTTTGCGTCCGCCGAAGCTGACCACGCCATCGATCTCAGAGACCACGGCCTGATCGTCCGGCGTGCGGGCTTCGAAGAGCTCGGTCACGCGTGGCAGACCACCGGTAATGTCACTGGTCTTCGCCGTCTGACGCGGAATCTTGGCCAGCACTTCGCCCGCCTGCACGGCGTCGCCCTCATCCACCTGGATGCGAGCGCGCACGGGCATATTATACTCGCGGACGTCGCCGTCGGGCGTCTCGATCATCACGGCCGGCGTGAGCGTGCGCTCGCGGCTCTCGGTGATGACCTTCTCTTTGTGGCCCGTCTGCTCGTCCGACTCTTCGCGGTACGTCGTGCCTTCGATGACGTCCTGGAAGGCCACTTCGCCGCCGACTTCGGTGAGAATCACGCTGTTGTACGGATCCCAGCTGGCGAGCACTTCGCCCTTTTCGACTTCGTCGCCGTCTTCGATGAGAAGTTCGGCGCCGTACGGTACCACGTAGCTGGTCAGCTCACGGCTATCCTCTTCGGGGTCCATGATGCGAATTTCACCCTGACGCGTGAGTACGATCTCCTGCGGGCCGTCGCTGCCTTCGTAGGTGACGTGGCGCAGGTTCTCGAACTCCACCGTGCCGGCAAACTTCGACTGGATCGTGGACTCGGACGCCACGGCACTCGCGGCGCCACCGATGTGGAACGTCCGGAGGGTCAACTGCGTGCCCGGCTCGCCAATCGACTGCGCGGCGACGACGCCGACGCTCTCGCCGACTTCGACCATACGCTGCGTGCCGAGGTTGCGGCCGTAGCAGAGCGTACACACGCCGCGACGCGCCTCGCAGGTGAGCACCGAGCGGATCTCGACCTCTTCGATCGAGGTCTCGGCGATCTTCTGTGCCTTCTCCTCGTCGATCAGCTCGTTGGCTTCCACGATGAGCTCGTCCGTAAACGGATCGTAGACGTCGTGCAGCGACACGCGGCCGAGGATCCGCTTCGAGAGCGGCTCGACGACCTCTTCGTTGTCCTTGAGCGCCGTAATGCCGATACCGCGGAGCGTCCCGCAGTCGTGCTCGGTGATCGTGACGTCCTGCGCCACGTCCACGAGACGACGCGTGAGGTAGCCCGCGTCGGCCGTCTTGAGCGCCGTGTCGGCCAGGCCCTTCCGGGCGCCGTGCGTCGAGATGAAGTACTCGAGCACCGACAGGCCCTCTTTGAAGTTGGAGATGATCGGGTTCTCGATGATCTCCCCGGCGCCGCCCGACAGGTTCTTCTGCGGCTTGGCCATCAGGCCACGCATGCCGCCGAGCTGACGAATCTGTTCCTTCGATCCACGCGCGCCGGAGTCGGCCATCATAAAGATCGGGTTGAAGCCCTGCTTGTGCTCCTTCAGCGATTCGAAGAGCACCTCCGAGACGCGGTTGTTCGTCTGCGTCCAGATGTCGATGACCTGGTTGTAGCGCTCGTTGTCGGTGATGAAGCCCATCTGATAGTTGCCGCGGGCCTTCTCAACCTCCTCGTCGGCCTCGTCGATCAGCTCTTCCTTCCGACCCGGCACCACGATGTCGGACAGCGAGAACGTGATCCCCGAGACGGTGGCCTCCTCAAAGCCGAACCGCTTCATGTCGTCGAGGAAGTCGGCTGTCTCCTTAAAGCCGCTCGTCTTCAGAATCTCACTGATGACGGGACGCATGTTCTTCTTCGTGAGAACCTTGTTGATGAACGGCACGCCGTCCGGCACGATCTCGTTGAAGATCACGCGGCCGACCGTCGTCTCGATCATCTCGCCCGAGCCGTCCGGGTCGCGCAGCTTGATCTTCGCATGCTTCGACACGATACCTTGATCGAAGGCCTGCCGCACCTCGTAGATGGTGCTGAAGCGCTTGCCCTCGCCGGTCTCGTCGTCCTTCGGCTTGGTGAGGTAGTAGAGGCCCAGGATCATATCCTGCGTGGGCACCGTGAGCGGGCCGCCGTGGGCCGGGCTCAAGATGTTATGGCTCGACAGCATGAGGATCATGCTTTCGAGGCACGCCTCGTGGCTGAGCGGTACATGGACGGCCATCTGGTCGCCGTCAAAGTCGGCGTTGAACGCCGTACACACGAGCGGATGCAGCTGGATGGCCTTGCCCTCGGTGAGCACCGGCTGGAACGCCTGGATGCCGAGGCGGTGCAGCGTCGGCGCGCGGTTGAGGAGCACGGGACGCCCCTCGATCGCCTTTTCCAGAATGTCCCACACCTCGGCCGTGCGCCGGTCCACGTATTTCTTCGCGCTCTTGACCGTCTTCACGATGCCGCGCTCAATGAGGCGGCGGATGATGAACGGCTTAAAGAGCTCGACGGCCATCTCCTTCGGGATGCCACACTGGTGCAGCTTCAGCTCCGGCCCAATCACAATCACCGAACGGCCCGAGTAGTCGACGCGCTTGCCCAAGAGGTTCTGGCGGAAGCGGCCCTGCTTGCCCTTCAGCATGTCGCTGAGCGACTTGAGCGGGCGGTTCGAGGAGCCGCGTACCGAGTTGGACTTGCGGCTGTTGTCAAACAGGCTGTCGACCGCCTCCTGCAGCATACGCTTCTCATTGCGCAGGATGACCTCCGGTGCCTTGATGTCGATCAGGCGCTTCAGGCGGTTGTTGCGGATGATGACCCGCCGGTACAGGTCGTTCAGGTCGCTCGTGGCAAAGCGGCCGCCTTCGAGCGGAACGAGCGGGCGCAGCTCCGGCGGGATGACCGGAATCACGCGCATCACCATCCACTCCGGGCGGTTTTCGATGGTGCCCTGGTTGGCTTCGCGGAAACCTTCCACGACGTTCAGGCGCTTCAGCGCCTTGGCTTTCCGCTGCTGGCTCGTTTCCGTCTTGACCTGGTAGCGGAGCTCCTGCGCCAGCTTGTCCAGCTCCAGCCGCTTGAGCATCGTCTCCACGGCCTCGCCGCCAATCATGGCGAGGAACTTGTCGGGGTCCTCGTCCGGAAGGCGGTTGTTGTCCTCGCGGATCTGGTAGAGGATATTGAAGTACTCTTCCTCGGTGAGGAGCTGGTTCTCCTCCACGCCCAGCCGCTTGGCCGAGCCGGGTTGGATAACGATGTAATTCTCGTAGTAGATGACCTTCTCCAGGTCCTTCGACTTGAGGCCGAGGAGGTGGCCGATCTTGTTCGGGAGCGTCTTGAAGTACCAGATGTGCACCACGGGCACGCTGAGTGAGATGTGCCCCATCCGCTCGCGGCGGACCGCCTTGCGCGTCACCTCCACGCCGCAGCGATCGCAGATGATGCCCTTGTAGCGGATGCGCTTATACTTTCCGCAGTGGCACTCGTAATCTTTGACCGGGCCGAAAATCTTTTCACAAAACAGCCCGCCCATCTCCGGCTTGAACGAGCGGTAGTTGATCGTCTCCGGCTTCATCACTTCGCCATACGACCGCTCCAGGATGTCTTCCGGAGAGGCCAGGCTGATCGTGATTTCGCTGAAGTCCTTCTTGATTTCCTTGGTGTTTCCGTACGGCATATAGCGTTCGGTCTTTGGAAAATGAGTGTCCGGATGTGGACGAAATTGGGGGCAGAGGCAACGGGTCGGCGGCGGTCAGCGCACCGCGCTGGGCGGTGAGAGCAGTACGCTCCTCGCGGAGGCGGACCGCCGGTCCCCTTCTAATCCAGCGTCACCTCGAGACCCAGGCCTTGCAGCTCGCGCACGAGGACGTTGAAACTCTCGGGCACGCCTGGCGACGGCATGTTCTTGCCCTTAACGATGGCTTCGTACGCCTTGGAGCGGCCCTGGACGTCATCCGACTTGTAGGTGAGCATTTCCTGCAGCGTGTTGGAGGCGCCGTAGGCGTAGAGCGCCCACACCTCCATCTCGCCGAGACGCTGCCCACCGAACTGCGCCTTACCGCCCAGCGGCTGCTGCGTGATGAGGCTGTAGGGCCCAATCGAGCGCGCGTGCATCTTGTCCTCGACGAGGTGATTCAGCTTGAGCATGTAAATCTGCCCCACTGTCGTCTTCTCGTCGAAGGGCTCGCCGGTCCGCCCGTCGAACAGCTGTGCGCGGCCGTCTTCGGGGAGGCCCGCCTTCTTCAGCTCCTTCTGGATGTCTTCCATCCGGGCGCCGTCGAAGATCGGCGTCGCGTAATTCTTGCCGAGCTTGTCGCCGGCCCAGCCGAGCAGCGTCTCGAAGATCTGCCCGAGGTTCATCCGCGACGGCACGCCGAGCGGGTTGAGCACGATGTCGACCGGCGTTCCGTCGTCAAGAAACGGCATGTCCTCTTGCGGCACCACCTTCGCGATCACGCCCTTGTTGCCATGGCGGCCGGCCATCTTGTCGCCCACGCTGATCTTGCGCTTGCGGGCCACGTACACCTTCGCCATCTGTACGATGCCGGCGGGCAGTTCGTCGCCCATCTGCACCTGGTGCTTCTCGCGCTTGGCCGTGCCCTCGATGTCTTTGCGCACCGACTCGTAGTTGCGACGGAGCGTCTTGATCTTCGCGTTCAGCTCGTCGTCCTCGGTGAACTGTTGGCGGACGCTGATGCTGTGCGGGCTGACGTCCTCCAGGTCTTCCTTCGAGAATGCAGCGCCCTCGCTCACGATGACGGTACCCTCGCGGTCTTCCACGCCGGCCGATTTCGCATCACCGACGATGTTCAGGAATTTGTCCCAGAACCGCTCGTCGAGGTCGGCGAGGTCGCGTTCGAGGTTGTTCTCGATCTCCTCAAGGCGCATCTCCTCCATCTTCTTGGAGGCCGGATCGAGCTGGCGGCGGCTAAACAGCTTCGTGTCGATCACGACGCCGTCCATGCCGGGCTTCGCCTTCAGCGACGCGTCCTTCACGTCGCCGGCTTTGTCGCCAAAGATGGCGCGCAGCAGCTTCTCTTCGGGCGTCGGGTCCGTCTCGCCCTTCGGCGTGATCTTGCCGACGATGATGTCGCCCGGATTCACCTCGGCGCCCACGCGGATGATGCCGCGCTCGTCGAGGTCTTTCGTCGCCTCCTCGGAGACGTTCGGGATCTCGCGGGTCAGTTCCTCTTCACCGCGCTTCGTGTCGCGCACCTCGTGCTCGAACTCCTCGATGTGGACCGAGGTGTAGACGTCTTCGGCCACGAGGCGCTCGCTGATCACGATGGCATCCTCGAAGTTGTACCCGCGCCACGGCATGAAGGCGCAGAGCACGTTCTTGCCGAGCGCGAGGTCGCCCTTCTCGGTGGCAAAGCCGTCCGTCATGACGGTCCCGTCTTCGACCTCCTGCCCGGCCTCCACGATCGGCTTCTGATTGATCGCCGTGTCCTGGTTGGTGCGGCGGAACTTGGTGAGCTTGTACTCGCGCACCGGCTCGGTGAAGGCGAGGTCGGTGTCTTCCTCGTCCTCCTCGTAGCGCACCACAATGCGCTCGGCATCGACGTATTCGACGACGCCCTTGCCCTCGGCGACGACGACGGCCCGCGAGTCCTTCGCGGCGCGGCCTTCGAGGCCGGTGCCCACGAGCGGCGCATCGCTGCGCAGAAGCGGAACGGCCTGCCGCTGCATGTTCGAGCCCATGAGCGCCCGGTTGGCGTCGTTGTGTTCGAGAAACGGAATGAGGCTGGCCGCCGGCGAGACGATCTGGTTCGGCGCCACGTCCATGTACTGCACCTCATCCGGCTCCACGATCGGGAAGTCGCCCTGGTAGCGGCACTTCACTTGATCGTTCAGGAAGTCGCCCTCTTCATTGATCGGCGCATTGGCCTGTGCAATGATGGCTTCGTCTTCCTGCTCGGCCGAAAGGTAGGCGATCTCTTCAGTCACCTGGCCGTCTTCCACAACGCGGTACGGCGTCTCGATGAAGCCGAAGTTGTTGATCACGCCGTGGACGCACAGGCTGGAGATCAGACCAATGTTCGGCCCCTCCGGCGTCTCGATCGGGCAGAGGCGGCCGTAGTGCGTGTAGTGCACGTCGCGCACCTCAAACCCGGCGCGCTCGCGGGTGAGCCCGCCCGGACCAAGCGCCGACATGCGGCGCTTGTGCGTCAGCTCGGCCAGCGGATTCGTCTGGTCCATGAACTGGCTGAGCTGGTTCGTGCCGAAGAACGTGTTGATCACGCTCGAAATCGTCCGGGCATTCACCAAGTCCTGCGGCGTAAACTTGTCGGCGTCGCGCAGATTCATGCGCTCCTTGATGGTACGTGCCATGCGGGCGAGGCCCAGCGAAAACTGCGAGCCCATCTGCTCACCGACCGTCTTGACGCGGCGGTTGCCGAGGTGGTCGATGTCGTCCGCCGTGCTCTCGCCGTTCTGGAGCTTGACGAGCTCGCGCACGATGGCGACGATGTCTTCCTTCGTCAGCACCTGCACGTCCTCGTCGACGTCGATCTTGAGCCGGCCATTGATGCGGTGGCGGCCCACGTCACCGAGGTCGTAGCGCTTGTCGGAGAAGAAGAGCCGGTCGAGTACGCCGCGCGCCGTCTCCATGTCGGGCGCTTCGCTGCCCCGCAGCTCCTGATACAGTTCGTTGAGCGCTTCTTCCTCGTTATGCGCCGAGTCCTTTTTGAGCGTCTCGACGAGCGTGCTCGTGTCCAGTTCTTCCTCTTCGTCCTCTTCGTCCTTGATCAGATAAACACGCGTGATCTCGTGCTCGTCGAGCAGTTCCCAGTCATCTTCTTCTAACTCGTGCTCGGCGGGGAGGATGACCTCGCGCTCGATGTCTTCGTCGATGACCTCGCCGGTATCCTCGTCGATGACTTCAACGGTTTGCTCAATGGTGACGGAGGTCGCCAGCTCCCGGCCGATGAGCCCCTCAAAGTCCTCTTCGTCTTCGATGTCCACCGGGTCGGCCAGGTTGAACATCTTGATGATCTCGTCGTCGTCGGAGAAGCCGAGCGCCCGGAGGAGCGTCGTGACGGGCACTTTCTTCTTCCGGTCGACATACGCCCACATCACATCGCGGACGTCGGTGGAGAATTCGACCCACGATCCGCGAAAGGGAATGACGCGGGCTGAGTAGAGCTCCGTACCGTTTGAGTGAATGTCGGTGCTGAAGAAGACGCCCGGGCTGCGGTGCAGCTGCGAGACGATGACGCGCTCGGCGCCGTTTACGATGAAGGTGCCGCGCGCCGTCATGTACGGGACCGTACCGAGGTACACCTCTTGCTCAACAGCTTCGATGGCCTCTTCGCCATCCTCCTCTTCCTTGCTCGACAGGCGGAGCGTCGCTTTCAGCGGGACGTCGAACGTCAGCCCCTGCGCGATGCACTCCTCCATGGTGTGCTTCGGCGCATCGAGGTCGTAGTTGACAAACTCGAGCGTGTAGCGCCCGCGACTGTCTTCGATCGGGAAATGCTCGTTGAAGACGGCCTGCAGACCGACGTTTTCGCGGTCTTCAGGGGGAAGGTCATCTTGTACGAATTCGTGAAACGACTTTAGCTGGACATCCAGAAAGTCGGGGTAATCCCAAACGGCAGGTATTCGCGCAAAGCTGTGGCGGCCGTTAAAGGCCTCAACCTGTCCGTTGGTGGAGGGATGACCGTTCAAAGTGGACATAGGCTAGTGGGTAGCTTGGGTTTACTTTCGACAGTCCTATGCAGTTGACCGCGCTGCCTGCAATAGGCGAGGACGCCCTAGACGCAAGTTCCCCCGGCGACCGAAACACGTGCACGGGGAGGGATCCGAATGCCTGTGGTGCAATCGTTTGACGAAGGTTTGGATCGGCATCCAGAATTGACTAAGGGCCCGGGCCAGGACCTGAAAACAGCGCATCAAAAAAGGTTACGCTCCGCTGCACAGCTTGTTTCAGAGCGGCCGCCCTCTAGTTCACAACAACCTGAGCCCGGCGGAACAAGACGCCGAAAGCCGACCCCCTTCCGGCGAGTCGGCCTGGCGTGGATACCGTGTGCGAGGGCGGCCAGCTGGCCGGTTCGCTACGTGGGATTACTTGAGTTCGACTTCGCCGCCGGCTTCTTCGAGCTTGCTCTTGAGCTCGTCAGCCTCTTCGCGCGAGATGCCCTCCTTGATCGGGTTGGGCGCCTCGTCGACGAGGGCCTTGGCTTCTTTCAGGCCCAGCCCCGTGATGCTGCGGACCTCCTTGATGACCTGAATCTTGTTGCCGCCAACGCCGGTGAGGACCACGTCGAACTCGGTCTTCTCTTCGCCCCCCGCTTCGCCGTCGCCGCCAGCGCCGCCGGGCGCTGCCACGGCCACGCCGGCCGAGGCGGGCTTGATGTCGTATTCTTCTTCGAGGTGCTGCACAAGCTCGTTGGCCTCTTTGATCGAGAGGTTGACGAGCTGCTCTGCAATGTCTTTGATATCAGCCATAGTCGGTGTGTTCTCCTGCGGCGGTCTGCGCCCCGGACGAGCCGAAGCTGCGCCGCGCATTAAGGGTTAGTGATTGAGGGTTACAAGGTTAGAAGGTTGCAGAGTACGAGTTGGGGCGTGCTGCAGATCGCATAATCTGCAAGCTGCCCAACCGAAAAACCTGCAACTAAAGAACTACTCTTCGTCGTGCTCGGCGAGCGTTTGGAGGCCACCCGCGAGCATACTGGCCGGTCCCTGCAGCGCACCGGCGATGTTCTGGGCAGGCGCCAGCAGGAGGCCGAGGATGTCGCCGATCAGTTCCTCACGCGACTTCAGATCGGCCAGGGCGTCAAGCTGGTCGGCGCCGTAAAGGTCGCCCTCGATATACGCCGCCTTCAGTTCCGGGCGCTCCACGTCTTCCTCTTCGCGGAAGTCCTTGATGATGCGCGCCGGCACGGCCGGATCATCGGTGAAGGCAATGGCCGTCGGACCGGACAGGTAGTCTTCCAGTTCGTCAAAGCCGCCAACGCGGTCCAAGGCAAGTTGGAGCAACGTGTTCTTGCACACCCGGTAATCGACGTTCGCGCTCCGGAAACGGCCGCGCAGTTCGTTCGACTGCTGCACGGTCAGTCCGGCGAAGTTGGTGACGTAGATGATGGATGCGTCTTTGAGCTGGTCCGCGATCTCATCGATCACGACTGCTTTTTGGGTTCGATTCAGTGGCATGGCAGAAATCCCGTGGATTCAGACCGAAGGAGAAAAAGGTGGTGGATGGGGCGCACAACGGGCTCTACCGCGCGTCGCTGACAACCGCACTGCGGTCGACGGGGACCGGGGGGCCCATCGTGCTTGACATGGTGACTGAGCGCAGATACAAGCCCTTGGATGAAGCCGGACGGAGGCGCAACACTTCTTTCAAGAAGGCGGCTGCATTTTCGCGAATCTGCTCCGCGTCAAAGGAGGCGCGGCCGATTGACGTGTGGAGGTTGCCGTTCTTGTCCACGCGAAACTCGATTTTACCGGCTTTGACCTCTTCCACCGTATCCGCCACGTCCATGGTAACGGTCCCGCTCTTCGGGTTGGGCATGAGGCCGCGCGGACCGAGGATCCGGCCGAGCCGCCCTACTTGACCCATCACATCAGGCGTGGCAATGACGACGTCGAAGTCCAGCCAGTTCTCTTCCTCGATGCGCTCGATGTACTCGTCGAGCCCTGCAAAGTCGGCGCCGGCCTCTTCGGCTTCGGACTGCTTAGCCTCGTTGGCGAGCACTAGTACGCGCACCTCTTTGCCGGTGCCATGCGGGAGGGCCACCGAGCCGCGCACCATCTGATCAGCGTGGCGTGGATCGACGCCAAGCCGCAAGTCCATATCGATGGACTCGTCGAAGCTGGCGGTGGCAGAGGCTTTCACCAATTCGGAGGCCTCGTCAAGGCGGTACGGACCGCCATCGGATTGAATTTGTTCGCGCGCCGCGCGATACCGTTTTCCTTTCTCTTTAGCCATAGTTAAAGGATCTGTGCGGTACAAACGCCCCGGTCAGGGCTCCCGCGAATTCATGGTTGAACGTTCGTCGATGACCACGTGAGCACCCACGCGCTTACGCCGTCACGCCTATGCTTACGCCGGCTTGCCCTCGACGCGGATACCCATCGAGCGGGCCGTCCCCGCGATCATACGAGCTGCGTTCTCCGGATCGTGCGCGTTGAGATCTTGCATCTTTTGGTCGGCGATGTCGAGGCAATCCTGCCAGGTCACCGTACCGGCATGCTCGCGCAACGGATCGCCGGCGGCTGTTTCGATACCGGCCTTCTGCTTGAGCAAGATGGACGCCGGCGGACTCTTAACGATGAAGTCGAACGACCGATCGACGTACACCGTGATGACGACCGGGAGAAGCGTACCCATCTGGTCCTGCGTCTTGGCGTTGAACCGCTTGCAGAACTCCATGATGTTTACGCCGTGCTGGCCGAGGGCCGGCCCGATCGGCGGCGCCGGGTTGGCTTGTCCGGCCTTGATTTGCAGCTTGATCTGTGTATCTACCTTCTTTGCCATAGGCACTCGTGCGGTGCAAACGCCTGCAGCTCAGGCTCCCGCTATATTCTGTATGGGAGGGAACGCGTGTATTGGGTACTACTCTTCGTGCTCCACCTGGAGATAATCAAGCTCCAATGGGGTTTTGCGCCCAAAGATGGAAACCATCACTTTGACCTTCATTTTCTCCGGATAGACCTCTTCGACGAAGCCGCTGAAGCTGTCGAACGGCCCGTCGACGACCTTTACCGGATCGCCCACCTGGAAGGGGATTTCCGGCTGCTCACCCATGGCCTCGGCCTCGGCCTGCTTGCCCAGAATGCGATTGACCTCTTCGGGGCGGAGCGGCGTGGGGTCGTCTCCCGTGCCAGCCGTCAGGAACCCAATGACCGAGGGCAGCCCGCTGACCATGTGCTGCAACTCGTTCGTCATGTCGGCATTCAGCAGGATATACCCCGGAAAGAACGTCTTCTCCTTCGTCTTTTTCTTCCCGCCGCGCATTTCGAAGACCGTCTCTGTAGGGATCATGATCTCGGTGACCTGGTCGTTCAGTTCCAGCCGATCGAGCTCACGCTCTAGGTAGCGACGCACTTTTTTCTCGTGCCCCGAGAAGGTGCGCAGGACATACCACTTTTTCTGATTGTTCTGAACGGCCATGGGGGATCGCGCCTCGGAGGCTAGATCGTGAACTCGCGATGGGCTGCTGCTCAAGTGCTTGGGAAGAGCGACTACCGATAGAGGAGGTCGAGCGCACTACTGATCACCTGGTCGGCCCCAAAGATGAACGCCGAGATGATCAGCGTGGCGATGATGGTGATGAAGGTATTGCTGATCAGCTCCTGGCGGTCGGGCCAGTTCACCTTCTTCATCTCTTGCGTGACCTCTTGGAGGTACTCGCGAATCCAAGTCATTTCGTCGGATCGTTTTTCAGCGCAGGGAGCGTGCTGCCCCGCTGCACCCGGTGAAAGCGGTGGCAGAGAACTCGTTGCACGGGCGGGAGGACTCGAACCCCCAACCTGCGGTTTTGGAGACCGCTGCTCTCCCAGTTGAGCTACGCCCGTAGTTGGGGCACACCGGCGGCGTGCCCTCGTGATCGTGCACTTAGTCGTGGATATCGGTAACGACGCCGGCGCCGACGGTGTGGCCGCCCTCGCGGATCGCAAACCGGAGGCCCTCCTCCATCGCCACCGGCTGGATCAGCTTCACGTTGAACGTCGCGTTGTCGCCCGGCATCACCATCTCGACGCCCTCCTCCAACTCGATGTCGCCGGTCACGTCGGTGGTCCGAAAGTAGAACTGCGGCCGGTACCCGTCGAAAAACGGCGTGTGACGCCCCCCCTCCTCCTTCGACAGCACATACACCTCGCACTCAAACTCCTTGTGCGGCGTCACCGACCCCTGCTCCGCCAGCACCATCCCCCGGCTGACCTCCTCCTTCTTCACCCCCCGCAGGAGAATCCCCGCGTTGTCGCCCGCCTCCCCCCGGTCGAGCGTCTTGTTGAACATCTCAATCCCGGTCACCACCGTGTTGATCTTGTCCTCCTGCATCCCCACAATGTCGATCTCCTGGTTCAGCTCAACCACCCCCCGCTCGATCCGGCCGGTCACCACCGTGCCGCGCCCCTTGATCGAGAAGATGTCCTCGACCGGCATCAAAAACGGCTTCTCCACGTCGCGCTCCGGCGTCGGAATGTAGCTGTCAACCGCCTCCATCAGGTCCATGATCGCCTCCTCGGCCGCCGGGTCGCTCTCCAAGGCCTTCAGCGCCGACCCCTTGATGACCGGCACCTCGTCGCCCGGAAACTCATAC
>JAAAPH010000483.1 GCA_009908415.1 Bacteroidota bacterium | reverse complement strand
GCCCAACTGATCCGTGACGTCGGTCACCCACGGGCGCCTTGCGTCGGGGCGCGTAGGCGCCTCCTCCGCCGTCTGAAGCGCGTCGGCCGCGCGCGCCGTGGCCTGCCGGACGGTGAGCCGCTGCCGCGTCTCGACGCCGGTCGCCAGGCTGAGCCGGCCGTCGGGCCAGCGCACCCACAGGGTATCCACGGTGGCCACGCCCGCACCGAGTCCAACGTGCAGCGTCGGATCGACCGACGACTGGAAGCCGCGCTGGGGCATCTGCTCCACGTACCACTGGCGGCCGTCGGCCACGAGTTGCACCTGCGCGCCGACGCCCTGCGTGTTCGGCGCCTCACCCTCCAGGTGCACCTTAAGCCAGGCGGGGCGAACTGCCGTGTCCGCAACCGCGGCGTCGGCCTCCGCATCCACCGCGCGGTTGCGGTAAACGAAGGCCTCCATGTTCACGTTGTTGACGACCAGGTCCAGATCGCCGTCTCCGTCCAGGTCGCCATAGGCCGCACCGCTCGAGTAGCCCGGCGTGTCTACCCCCCACGCCGCGGCCCGATTGGTGTAGCGCAGGCCCTCCGTCCGCTCGAACATGTAGTTGGCCAGCGGCACCGACGGCGTCAGCCCCACCAGCTTCTCGTAGTCGATCCGGTTGTCCGCCGTCCGAATGTCGACGTTCTGGGTGACGTTCACGAGGTGGTCTTTATCGGTAACGTCTTTGTACATCCCGTTCGGGACAAAAATCTCGCGCGCCCCGTCGAGGTTGAAGTCGGCCATGAGGGCGCCCCAACTCCACCCGGTGGCCTCGACGCCGGCGTAGCGTCCGATTTCGCTGAACGTGCCGTCGCCGTTGTTGAGCTGCAGCGTGTTGCGTGCGAACTTGCGGTGATACCCCATCTCCACTTCCGTCTGATACCGCTCCCACCCGATGAAGTCGGTCACCGTTTTGAGGCGCGCCTCCGACTCGGGCAGCATGTCGCTTACAAAGATTTCGGGGAAGCCGTCATGGTTTAGATCCGCGATGTCGCCGCCCATGGACGTGGTGCTGGTGCTGCTCAGCGTCTCGTCCAGCACCTCCCGAAACGTCCCGTCACCGTTGTTGAGGTACAGGTAATCGCGCTCGAAGAAGTCATTGGACACGTACATGTCCATCCATCCATCGCGATCGAGGTCCGCGACCGAGACGCCGAGGCCAAAGCCGGCTTCGCTGCTGTAGATGCCGGCCTCCGCAGTGACATCGGTGAAGGCGCCGCCGTCGTTGCGGTACAGCCGATCTCCACCTTCGGCGGACGGCTCGTCCCGGTCCAGGTTGGCCAGATCGTACTGACCGATGGGCTTGGAAGCGTAGTTGTTGAGGACAAACAGGTCGAGATCCCCGTCCTGGTCGTAATCGAAGAAGGCGCCGTGGACGGAGAACCCGGAGTCCGCAATCCCAACGTCCTCAGCCCGTTCGGTGAAGGTGCCGTCGCCATTGTTGAGAAAGAGCTCGTTCGCGCGGGCCGCTTCTTGCGGGGCGCCGGCGTTGGTCACGTAAATGTCGAGGTGCCCATCCCCATTGACGTCGACCATGCTCGCCCCGGTCGACCACGGCTTTGAGCCGCCAACGCCGGCCTGCTCGGTGACGTCCTCAAACGTGAACTGACCCCGGTTCAGGTAGAGCGTATTGCCCTTCTGATTGGCGACGAGGTAGACGTCCAGCCGCCCGTCGCCGTTGACGTCCCCCAGCGCGACGCCGCCCCCGGCATAGAAGTCTTTGTACGTGTAGATGTTGAACGCGCGGTTGAACGTCAGGTCGTTGGAAAACGCGATGTTCGAGGCCGTTGACGGGACGCGCTCGAAGAGGGCATCGGTCGCGTCATCCGAGAAGAGCGTGCACCCGGTGACGAGAAGCAGGCTGCAGAGAACGGGAAACAGGCGGATGGTGCTTCGCATGGAGGAATGCTTCATAACAATCACGCGGCGCCCCATGCAGGGCTTGTGGAAAGAGGGCATCGTGGACCAGGCAGCGCGGCTGAGGACGCGCTAAACCCCACGGGCTGGAGGCTGAGGGCGTACATGCCGCCCCTGCACGCTTGACCCGCTCGGGCTGGATGCCGCGGGACGAACCTTCAGGAGCGCGCTCTGCGATCGGTGGGAGCAAACAGAGCCCGCTGGCCGGACCGTGCGGGCCCTACTCGTCCCACGGGGAGGCCGCGATCCCGTTGAGGTCCCAGACGACGTCGCCCGCGCGGATGGTAAGCGCCGCGACCAGCTTCTGCGTGCCCTCGCGGCGATCGCCATCCACATCGACGAACCCGAAGGTGCCCTCCTGGAGATCGAGCACGGCCACGTCCGCCGGCGCGCCGACGTCTAGGTTTCCAAGCTCGGGACGCTGGATGATCTGCGCCGGCTGCCATGTGGAGGCCGCAATGACCTCCTCCAGGCCCATGCCCAGTTCCATCATCTTCGACATCACATTCGTCATGCTCTTCATGCCCGCATTCATGCTGCCGGTATGCAGGTCGGTGCTGATCGCATCCGGCCACAGTCCGGCCTGCGTCGCGGGCACGGCGGCATCGTAGTCGAAGCTTCCCCCACCGTGGCCGAGGCCGAACTTGATGCCCCGCTCCTGGGCGTCCCGCACGAAGGGGCGCAGCTCATGCTGTTCGTCCACGACCGACTGGCGCTGCTCCTGTTCGCCGAGCAAGGCATAGGCGTGCGTAAAGATGTCGCCCGGCCGCAGGTACTCGAAGAACAGCGTTTCGATGGAGAGGGGCGGCGAGGCCCCGCCGAAGTCGATCATGACGGGGATGCCAGCCCGCTCGCCGGCCTCCACAGTGCGCTCCGTGGGCGTCCAGTCGTGGCCGCGGTAGTGGGCCAGCTTCACGCCGACCACCACGTCGTCGAACTGCTCGGCGGCCATCGCCGTCATCCGCGGGTCCATGTCGTGCAGGTTCTGCTCGGGCAGGCCCTTCATCCCGGCCCCCACGATGTTGATAAAAGCCAGCACCCGCGTCTGCGAATGCGCCACGGTCTGATTGATAAACTGCCGGATATTCCGCCAGCCGGGCCCGCCGACATCCACAATGGTTGTGGTCCCCGACCGGAACGTGTGCGCGTCCGGCTTGAGCGCCGAGTAGCTGTTGCTGAGATAGGCATCGTCCTCGGTGCCATGAAAGACGTGCCCGTGCATATCGATGAGGCCGGGCGTCACGTACAACCCGGACGCATCAACGACCCGCTCGGCCCGGCTCGGCGCAACGTCCGGAGCCACAACGGCAATGGTGTCGCCGGCAATGCCCACGTCCATCACGCCATCGATCCCGTTCTTGGGATCCATGACGTGGCCGTCGTTGATGAGCAGGTCCAGGTCTTGAGCATGCGCGGTAGCGGCGAGCCCCAGCAGGCCCACGGCGACCATCATGCTAACAGCCAAGAGGGACGAAGCGGTCTTCAGGGCCGCGCGTGGTGCAGTGGGTTCTTTGTTCGGCTTGGCGTCGATCATGCTAAACGGTACGTGGGTTTGTAATGATGGTATGCAGGCCGCTCCGCGCGCTGCAGTGGGACCAGCCGGGGCGCGCCTCATGGGCTGTGCGGCGCTAGGCAGTCGCTTCTTGCAACACGTCATGGATGCGCTGGGCGACGATGTTCACTTCGCCGGGGCGCATCATCCACGTGGCGACGCTCAGGTCTTCGGACCCGCCTCCGGTTTCGATAGAGGGGTGGCCTTGCTTAAGCTGCGCATCGGCCTCGGAGGGGGTGATCTTCACGCGCTCCGGGTCCCAGGTGATGCGTAGCGACGGAACGTGGTTGGCGATGTCCGGGACGTAGTACTCGGTCTCCACCCCCGGCACCGCCTCCACGACGTCCGCAACGTGCTGGATTTGCGACTCCCACCGGCCCCACTGGGCCTCGTGGTCGATGTTGACGTAGCGCTCCACGGCCACCATCATGGCAAGCACTTCCTCTTTATTAACCTTCATGCCGCGGCCGATCGTGGCGCCGCGCGGTGGCGCGTGGAGGCGAGCCGCCTCGATGAGGTCCCGGCGCCCCAGCAGCAACCCCGCGCTCTGCGGCCCCCGGATCCCTTTGCCGCCGGAGAAGGCCACGAGGTCGTAGCCCATATCCGTGTACTTCCACAGGTTCTCGACGGGCGGCACGTCCGCCGCGCAGTCGTTGAAGGTGGGGATGCCGCGCTCCTTCCCGATAGCCGCGAGCTCTTCCCGCTCGATCTCCGATCCGTTGTAGGCGTTGAGGACGAACAGCATCGCCGTCTTCTCGCTGATGGCGTCCTCCAGCTCTTGATGCGTCTCCACTTCGATGAGCGTTGCCCCGGTGTTCTTGAGGGCGTGCACATACCCGACGGGGTGCGGCGGCTTCAACACAATGACCTCGTCTTTCAAGCCGTCCGTGTTTGGCAGCTGACGCACTTTCTCCTCGTCCATGCCGCACATGACGCCCGCCAGGCCCAGCGTCATGGCACTGAACGCCCCGGACGTGACGGTCGCGTACTCGCACCCGATGGCCTTGGCAATCCGCTCGCCCGCCTTGTCCTGGATCGCATCCAAGTTCACGTAATGGCGCGTGGCATAATTCCACGCGTCCTGGACCTCCGGCGGCATGCGCGAGCCGGAGAGCGCGGTGATCGTACCGTGGGCATTGATGAAGGGGCGCAGCCCCATCTCCTGGAAATAGTTCCGGTAATCGGGCGCTGCGCGGGCCGCCGCCGTCGCGCCGGACGCGTCGCCCGTCAAGAGATTAGCGCCGGCCCATCCCCCCAGAAAGGGCAGCGACGATAAATAGCGAACGAGCCTCCGTCTCGAAATCATAGCGGTTGATCGTTGGTTGGGTGGCAAGTGGTCGTGGGAAGCGACCGCACCGGACACGCCCGCCGACGGCATTGAGCCATCGGGCAAGCCGGTGCGCGCAACGCCCAGCGGAGCGTCGGCATTATTCGTCGAGCGCAGCGATGCAATCCATTTCGACGAGCGAGTCGCCGGGCACGCCCCCGTAGCAGGCGACCGTGCTGCGCACCGGTGGGCTGTCGCCAAAGCGGCCGCGGAAGACTTCGTTCATGGCGTCGTAGTCGCTTAGGTCGTGCAGGTAGACGGTCACCTTGATGACCTGCTCCATGGACGATCCGGCCTCTTCCAGCTCTTTCTCCAGTTCGCTGAGCACGTGGTCGGTGTGTGCCTTGATGTCCCCCTCGAAGTGCGCGCCTTTGCCCGCGAGGTAGACCAACCCGTTGTGAACGACCACGCTGGAGAAAAGCGGGACGTCGTCGTGCGTGACGACTGTGCCTTTTACTTCTTTTCGGGCCGGGGGCGGCGCCGCGTCGGCTGTATGGGTCCCGGCTGCTCCCAAGCCGGCCAACGAGGCCAAGTACGCGCCGGCTCGCTTGAAGAAGGATCTCCTGCCGTCCTGCGATTGTGCCATAACGCTCAAAGGGGTTTGCTGTCGGGTAATACGTGTGTGATGATGGGTTGCTTGGCATGCAGGCGCCGTGCAGCGACGCCGTGTATCCAAATGCTTTGGGTCATTCGGCTCGCTCTTGGGCCATCTGCCAGCCTCGCCCGGGCTGGTTCACGCGAAACGTCTCGATGTTGCCCTGATCCGCTACGGTGACGTAGGCCGTCCGTCCGTCTGGCCCGCCAAAAGCGATGTTGGTGGGGTTCTCCCCGGCCAGTTCGATTTCGCGCAACACCTCACCGTCCGGCGCGACCTTCACGACGGTCCCCTTTCCGTGGCGCGTGATGTAGAGGTTTCCCTCTATGTCGGCGCGCATGCCATCCAGCCCAAAGTCGGGGAAGTCGATGAACCGGCGCTTGTTGCTAATCTGCCCGTCGTCGGAGAGGTCGTAGGCCCAGATGGTGCGCTGGACGGACTCGCCGACGTAGAGCGTCTGCCCATCCGGCGCGACCTCGATGCCGTTGGTGGTGCCCATGTCGGCCTCCAGGCGCGTCGTCGATCCATCGGGGTCCACGCGCCAGAGTTGGCCGGTCGATGCGCTCCAGTTGGGGTCGCTGGCATAGACACGGTCGTCCGCCCCGATAGCCAGGTCGTTGGGCTGGTTCATGCGCGGTTCGTGCGCAAGGACGCGGACTGCGCGGGTGTCCATGTCCACCTGTAGCACGTTGTGGCCCACGTAGTCGGCCACGAGCATGGTGCCCGCGCTGTTGAAGCGGATGCCGTTGCCAATGCTGCTATCGGGCAACTCGACGAACACGCTCATCTCGCCCTCGGGAGTCACCTGCCCGATCGTCTGGCTCCGCGCGTAGTTCACAGCGTACAGGTTGCCCGCGGCGTCGACGGCCGGGCCCTCGACGCCGGCGGTAAAGCTGTTGGGCGGCGTCAACGCGCGGCTCACGAAGAGCGTCTCATCCGCCGTATTGGCGGCCCGCTCCTCTTCGGCCGACCCGCACCCTCCAAGGCCGAGTCCTATCACTACAACGAGAAGCAGACGCCAGCAGCCCGTCGATTCGCCCCGGACTGCTCGTCCAACCAAGGGCCCTCCCATGCTGGCAGTGTGTGGTGAATGCAATCGTGCTGGTGCTCTGATCGTAAAGCGGGTCGTCATACGCCGGTGAGCGCGATGGTCGTCACGGGTCCGGCACCCGATGGTCGGCAACTCAGCGTGACGCCGGGGCACCCCACCAAGAGGCGCCCCGATGCGCATCCCCGCAGTCCGCTCCCCATTAGCCGCGTAGGCAAAAGGAAGCGCGTCACATTATTCCGAGCGCGAGCCCGCTGGGGCTTAACGGGGTGGAAATTCGCTCAGCGGCTTCGCGTCCCACCACAGCCTCGTATCGTTGGCGTCCTCGCCACCCAAGAGATTGGTGGCTTCCTGCACGGCATCGCCATTGGTGTCGTACTCGCTCGACACGAAGGTCATCCGCCGGAAGATGTCGCCTTCTGCCAACTTCGTATTCTGGGATTCGATGATGGGATAGAGGCGTGGATATCCGGTGCGGCGATACTCCGCAAACGCCTCCCACGCATCGGGATACAGCGCGAGCCACTTCTGGGTGATGATCTGCTCCAGCTGGCGCTCTTGACTCGCGCCGGACTCAAAGGCGACGGGGATGTCCGACAGGGGAGCCGTCCCCCACTCGTCGTCGGGCGATACGGGCGTGTTGGTGCTGGCAATGTACGCGTCGACGGCATCGCTAGGCGCGCCGATGCGCTCTTCGGTCATCGACATCCGGATGCCTTCGTTGTAGAGCTGCTCCGCGGTGCCGCCCATCTGCCAGCCGAGCAGCGCGCCTTCTGCGCGTAGGAAGTAGACCTCGGCTGCCCCCATCACACGGATCGGGGGATTGATGCCCCCGCGGTTCGCATTCAACCAGTTCGTGCCCATGTCGGAGTAGTCCGTATTCAGTTCCGAGCCCTTGTCCGTGCGCGGCAGTCCGTTCCGCATGCCTTCGTACGGGCTGCCGTCGCCGTCGCGGTCGCCGTCCACGGCCTGACTAAAGTAGGTGCCCACACGCGGGTCGTCGTACCCCTCCAGGACGCTCTCCATGGCCGAGCTCATCCGAAACTCGCCCCAATCGGTGATGGTCGCGTAGGGATGCCGGTTGTTCGCCGTCGTCAAAATCATGGCATTGTCGGCGTTGCTCTCAATCACGCCGGCATTGATGGCCTTCTCGGCCTCCGCCTGCGCCTTTCCTGGATCCACGTAGCGGATGCGCATGGCTAGGCGGAGGCGGAGCGAATTGGCAAACTGGATCCACTGGTCGACGTTGCCGCCGTAGACGAGGTCGTTGCTGCCAAAGGGTTGCTCGCCTCGATTGCTCTCCAGCACCTGAATGGCTTCGTCCAGCCGGGTAAAGAAGTCATTGTAAACGGCTTCCTGTGCGTCATAGGGTACGACTTTCTCGCCGTTGCCGAACTCCGAATAGATGATGGGGCCCCAATAGTCCGTAATCCGGTGGTACAGTTGGACACGCCACACATTGGCTATTGCGTTCTCCACGTTCATCTCATTTTCGGCGGTAAAGTCCCGCACCAACTTCAATTGCGGCGCGGCATCGCCGTAGAAGGAGGTCCATGCCAAGTCGATCCAGCGCCCGACCTCCACGTACTGATCCGAGTCGAAGTTGACTGCGGTCGTGGCAAAGTACTGCGCATAGAGGTCGGCAAACAGGGAGGTGGAGATTTGGAACTGCCAGTTCAGCCCGTACATGCCGCGGTACTGGGACTGGGCAAAGGCTTGCCCCACGAGATTGGCGTCGATGTTACTGGCGACAATCTCATTGTCCGGCGTGTTCAGGGCACTGAAGTCATCGGTACAACCCGCGACCAGGAGGGGCATCAGCAGAAGCCCAACGATGGCGGATCGGAAATGTGGTATCTTTTTCATCACGCTACGTCCTCTAATAAAAAGTGCGGAAGTCGGTGGAGGGTCGTGGGCTGCGCTCGGGGGGGTGCAGGCGAGCGCGCGCCGGGGTGGATGTCGGGGCTGTTTCCTAGTACTGGATCTGGAGATTGAATCCAAACTGCCGCGTGGTCGGCGGCGTGAAGGATTCGAATCCTTCGGCGGCCGCGCCGGTGCCGACCAGCAGATCCGGGTCCAGGTTCGACGACGCCCGGTAGAGGAAGAACAGGTTTCTCCCTACCAGCGAGAAGTTCACGCTCGAAACGGGAAGGCTACCCACGATGGACTGCGGCAAGGTGTACCCCAAGGTCATCTGCCGGAGCCGCGTGTTCGTGGCGTCTTCCGAGAATACCTCCCCCACAGGGGCATTCCGCCCGCCGACATTGCGCCAGAAGGTTTCGGCATCGATGGCGATGTCGTTGGGCGACCCGTCGGCCTCCAACACCGCGGTCTCCTCGGAGAAGAAGTTCTCTCCGAAGACGAGCCCGCCGTCTCGACCTTCGAGGGTTCGCTCCCTCAGCCCGTCGGCGTCCAGAATGGCATTGGTCAGGGAGACGGTCGAGCCGCCCTGCCGGTGCTCGATGAGGAAGCTGAGGTTGACGTTCTTGTACGAGAATGCGCTCCGGATGCTGCCCCGCCAGTCGGCGTTGAAGTCGGCGACCTTCACGCTGAGGCCGTCCGTAATCAGGGGCATGCCATCCGGCCCCACGAGGACGCGGCCTTGGTCGTCGCGCTGGAACCCGCGCGAGAAGACCTGCCCGAACGGCTCGCCGGCCACGATCCGGAACTCGCGCATGAAGTCCTGTGCGATCGTCAAGCTCGGCTGATCTTCGGTAAGCCGCACTACCTCGCTGCGGTTGACCGAGAAGTTCACGTCGATATTTGAGGAAAAGTCGGAGGTGATGACCGGTTGCCCGGTGAGTGTCACCTCAATGCCGCGGTTCTCGACGTCCCCGCCGTTGACGAACTCGAACGAGGCGCCCGACCCTCTCGGCAGCGCCGAGGTGAAGAGCTGATTCCGCGTGTTGGTCTGGTAGGCCGTCACGTTGACGCCCAGGCGCTGCCCCTGGAAGAAGCGCAGGTCGGCGCCCAGCTCGTAGGACACGGTTTCCTCGGGCTTGAGATCTTCGGCCGGCAGCGTATTCGACAACGACAGGAACCCGTTATTCCCGCCCGCCGAGAAGCTCGCGGTCCGCACCGTTTGGAACGGGGGGGCGCTGTTGCCCACGCGGGCCCACGAGGCGCGCACCTTAGCAAATCGAATGGCCTCGGGGAACGCCGGCACCAGATCGGAGAGCACGGCCGACAGCCCGACCGACGGATAGAAGAACGGCAAGGTGGAGCTCCAATCGTTCCGGCCCGTCAGATCCAGATACAACGCGTCGCGCCAGCCGATCTGGCCGAATCCGTAGAGCGAGTGCACCTCACGCGGAGACCCTTCACGCGGAGACCCTACCCTCTCCGAGGCCACCACGTTCTGCGTGTTGCTGAGCGTGAAAAAGTTGGGCACGGTGAGCGCCTGACCCGTATTCGTGAAGACGGCGCCACCGCGTTCCTTTCGGATGTTCCCACCGAAATTCACTTCCACGGACCAGTCGTCCAAGACGTCTTGTGCGTAGGTCGCCAGGAAGTCGCCATTGGCTTCCCAGGCGTTGCTCCGGGACTGCGCATACTGCCCGTTGTCGGCCACGATGTAGGTATCGTTGTAGAGCCGCGTTTCGCCCACACTGTTTGCGCCATCGTACGAGCCGCGCACCATCAGGCTAAGCGCGTCGGTGAAGTCGTAGGTGAGTGACGTCATGGCGATGACCCGCTCGGTCGTATTCTGGTTGAGGTTGCGGTTCAGCGCCCAGTACGGGTTGGCCCCACCGTTGGACCCAGGGTTCCAGAAATGCTGGCGCCGCAGCCCCTCATTCGTGAAGTACTCGAAGTTCTCGGCATCTTCGGTGCGGATGTTTCGGGGCAGCCGCGAAATGTGGCGGATCGGGTTCGTAAAGTTCTCGCCCGTGGCCAGCTGGTTGTCGATGTCCTCGCGCGAGTACGAGAGCTTGCCATCCAGCGAAAGGTTGTCGCTCACCTGCGTGTTGACGCGCCCCTGGATGTTGTGCCGCTGCAACGTGTTGTTCGGGACGATGCCTTGTGCATCCGTGTAAGAGTAGGAGAACCGAGCCTGAGTGCTCTGATTGCCCACGGTGGCTGCCAGGCTGGTCGTTGAGTTAAACCCGTTCTGGTAGGCGTCACTCACGTTGTCCGGCTGGGGGTTCAGCGAATACTGCTCGTCGGCCCGTTCGGGATTGGGCGACCAGAAGCCCACGCTCTGCCCGTCCATGGCGGGCCCCCACGATGCCTCCGCGCTCGGATTGTACTGGCCCGCGCTCCCCTGCCCGTACTGGTTCTGATAGTCGGTCAGGAGGATGGGATTCCGAACCTGCAGGTTCTGACTAAACGTGAGGCTGAGCTCCCCCTCCCGCCCGGTCTTCGTCGTGATGATGATGGCACCGTTCTGCGCCTCGCTCCCATACAGCGCCGCGGCATTGGGCCCCTTCAACACGTTGATCTCCTGGATGTCCGAAGCGTTGAGGTCGCTGACGTCGCCGCGGATGGGTACGCCATCGACCACCCACAGGGGCTGGCTATTGCCGGTGATCGATCGGTTTCCGCGCAGAATGACCCGCGCGTCGCCGCCGAGTCCGGTGGCGGCCTGGTTCACCGAGATACCGGACACTGCTCCGGACAAGGAATTAGCAATGTTGAGCTCTCGGGCCTCGGCAATGTCTGCACCGCTCACCCCTTGCTGACCATACGTCAGCGACCGCTCCTGCCGCTCAACCCCGAGCGCCGTTACCGTCACGGCCTCCAGGGCGATCTCACTCTCGGCCAGCGCAAAGTTGACCTCGGTCGTTTCGCCGGCCGACACCTGCACGGCTTCTTGCGCCTTCGGTGCATACCCTACAAAGGAAGCGCGCAGCGTGTACGTGCCGGGCTGAATCCCCGAAATGGTATACTGCCCGTTGGCGTCGGTCGACGCGCCGCGCTGGGTGCCTTCGACCACGATGTTCACGCCAGGAATCGACTGGCCACTGAGGCTGTCGGTGACGGCGCCCTCGATCGTTCCCGTCTGCTGCGCGCGCGCCTCCAGCGCAAACAGCATCATGCCGAGGGCCGCGACCAACAAGAAAAGGGGCTTCACGGAGACCGCGACAGTCGACTCGCTTTCTCTGCCTGCCTGTTGTGAAGGGGATGACCCGGTGCTATGACCCAGCAGTTTCGTAGCGCAAGAAATCATCTTCGTTCGCGATGGCTTGGTTTTCAAGGACAGAGCGTTCGACAATCGGCCGGGTGGCGCGGATACCAGAGACCGGTGAAGGGCGTCCCCCGTTCGCGTCGCAGAGCAAGACCGCTCTTCGTTACGGGCCAGATTTAATGTCTTCTCCATCTGGCCTTAGCATGTAGTCAACAGTATGCTTACAAAGCCTTAACACAAATCACAAATTTGGACGGGCGAAAAGCAAATAATTGGAATCGCTCCCATTTTACCGAAGTCCCTGAAAATAGAGCACTCGCATCGGCTCGTACTCCCCCGCTGCGCCGGTCCCCCGGATCCCTTTGCCGCCGGAGAAGTCCACGAGGTCGTACCCCATATCCGTGTACTTCCACAGGTTCTCGACGGGCGCCGCGGCCGCACTGCGAGCAGCGGCCCGGCTTGACGACGACACTGACGCCATCGTCTCGCGAGGCGGGCGCGTGCACATGGCCTCCGAGGTGCTCGACAAGATCCAGGCGCCCTGCCTATTCATCGTTGGCGGGGCCGACACGCAGGTTCTTGAGCGCAAGTGCAAAGCCTACGACCAGCTCCCCGGCGAGAAGGAACTGCACATCGTCGAGGGGGCGGGTCACCTCTTCGAGGGAGAAGGTGAACTCGAAGACCTTGCCCGGGTGGCAGCCGACTGGTTCGCTGACACGCTGCAGTGAGGCCACGTGAACACAGGACCCGGAGACCGCCCACCCAAAACCTCCTCGATGCTCTAGAACGCGTGAAAAATTAAGCTCAGAGCAGTAGTGTCATAATGGCTGCCACCTGAACCCTGACGAGGTCACAGCGCGCGGTCTTTTCGTAGCGCGTAGCTGCGCAGCGGTAATGTTTGATTCGACCAAAGAACCGCTTTACTTCGTTTCGATCCGCATACAGATCTCGGTCATACTCGCCCTGCTCCCTGCGATGTCGCTTCGGTGGAATGACACCCTCCGCGCCCGCAGTCTCGATTTGCCTGACCAGTTGGTCAGGGTCGTACCTTTTGTCGACGATACCTGCCTTCGGCTCAAGGCTGGAGAGGAGCTCTTCAGCCTGCGTAATGCCGGCTCGCTGGCCCCCCGGCAAGCACATGGCCGGAAAGCTCCGTGAGATGGGATAGTCCCTCATTCACCGCTACCGTGTTCCCTTTCTACGTCCTAACTCGGCAAATAGAATTTAGTCTTACCGTGAATCCGGAGGACGGTAATCAACATTGCGCATGTCAAGCCACTGAAGACGTGCTGGCAGCCGGCGCAGGAAGTCTTCCCAGTCGCGCCCCGCTTCGGACGACCAGACCACTTCGCTCAGTGCGAGAGCGCGCGGATAGACCATGTACTCGACCTTATTCGGCGTGTTGATGTATTCGGTCCATACGTTGGCCTGGGCGCCGAGGATGTACCGAGCCTGCACCTGGGTCAGCGTGTCGGGGACGGGATCATAGGCATAAACGTCTTCGAGTGTCGTCAGTCCGCCAATGGCGACTGGCTCGGTATCGGGATCGGCCTGGTAATGATCGAAGTAGAGCGAGTGGCCAGGCGTCATGATCGCGTTGTGTCCCTGCCGGGCCGCCGCAATGCCTCCATCTTCGCCCCGCCACGACATTACCGTGGCATTGGACGAAAGGCCGCCTTCAAGAATCTCGTCCCATCCGATAAGCTGGCGGCCGTTTTCGTTCAGGAACCGTTCGATGCGCTGGATGAAGTAGCTCTGTAGCTCGTGCTCGTCGGCCAGCCCTTCGCGTTCGATGACCGCCTGGGCGACCATGGCCTCTTCCCACTGTTTCTTCGGAGCCTCGTCGCCGCCGATGTGAATGTACTCGCTCGGAAAAAGCTCCATCACCTCAGTGAGTACGTCTTCCAGAAATGCAAACGTCTCCTCTTTTGGACAGTAGATCTCCTCGTGAACGCCCCAGGTCGTTGCCACCTCATAGGGCCCGTCCGTGCAGCCGAGCTCCGGATAGGCGGCCAGGGCCGCTCGCGAGTGGCCCGGCAGTTCGATCTCAGGGATCACCCTCACGAACCGTTCTTTGGCGTACGCGACGACCTCGCGGATCTGGTCCTGCGTGTAGTACCCGCAATACGGGCTGCCGTCGTAGGTCTGCGCGCCATAATGCCCGACCATCGACGAGTCGCGGCAGGCGCCCACCTCCGTCAGACGCGGGTATTGTTCGATCTCGATGCGCCACCCTTGATCTTCGGTCAGGTGCCAGTGGAAGGTATTCAGCTTGTGCACCGCCAGCAGGTCGATGTACTTCTTGATGAAGTCCACCGAAAAGAAGTGCCGCCCCACATCGAGGTGCATGCCGCGATACCCGAAGCGCGGCGCATCCTCGATGTAGACGGCTGGGATCGTCCAGTCGATCTGGCCATCGTCGTATCCGAGCCC
>JAAAPH010000455.1 GCA_009908415.1 Bacteroidota bacterium | reverse complement strand
TCCGTTGGCGTATGGGCACGGCCGGCCCTCGTGCACGGGTTGAGTTGCACGTTCCTTGTACATTATTCCCATTCACGCATGCCCTCGATTCTTACCCGCCTCATCTGGGCGTTTTTCGCGCTGAGCATTGGCGCTGTCGCCGTACACGGACTGTCTGGCGAAGCATGGACGCTCGGCGCCGTGCTCCGTGTGGACGGGCTCACGCTCGTCATGAGCCTCGTCATCACCTTTGTGAGTGGCGTCGTGCACAGCTTTGCACGGCGCTACATGGCCGGCAGCCGGCACCTCGATCGTTTTTACGTGCGGCTCTTCGGGCTCACGCTCATCGTGCTGCTGCTGACGGCGGCCGATCACCTTGTGCTCTTCGTGGGGGCGTGGACCGCCATGGGCTGGGTGCTGGCTGATCTGATTGGCCACATCCGCGGGTGGAAGCAGGCGCAGGCGGCCGCGCGCCGGGCGCGATGGTCCTTTCTTGGGGGCAGCGCCCTGCTGGCTGCTGGACTCACCGTGCTCGCCCTGTCCACGGAAGCAACCACCATCTCGGGCGTGCTGCGTCGTCTGGACGCCCTCAGCCTCTGGGCGGCGGTTGGTGCAGGCGGCTTCGTGCTGCTCGCGGCGATGATCCAGTCGGCGCTCGTGCCGTTTCACGGCTGGCTGCTCTCGTCGATGACGGCGCCGACGCCTGTCTCGGCCTTCATGCACGCCGGGCTCGTCAACGCGGGCGGGGTGCTTCTGGCCCGGTTCGCGCCCGTCGCGGAGGCCGTGCCGGCGGTGATGCAGGGCATCGTCCTCATCGGGGCCGTGAGTGCCCTGCTGGCTCAGGCTTGGATGCTCGTCCAGACCGACGTGAAGCGGCAGCTCGGCTGCTCCACCGTGGCGCAGATGGGCTTCATGGTGCTGCAGTGCGGCCTCGGCTTTTTTGCTGCCGCCCTCGCCCACCTGATCCTGCACGGCTTCTACAAGGCGTATCTCTTCCTGGCGTCCGGATCTGTCGTGGCACCCACGCTCCCGACCGAGGAGGCCGACCGCTCGGCGACCGCTCTCCAGTGGGTTGTGACGGCGGGTACCGCCCTGGCCGGGGGGGCTCTGTTTGCCCTCCTGACTGGCAAGTCGGTGACCACACTGGGCAGTGGTCTGCTCCTGACGCTCGTCGTTGTCATTGCTGTGCTCCACGCCGCTCGGCACGTCGTCCGCCGCGCGGAGCTCGCCTTGAGCGTGCGTGCTGTGGCCGTGCCGGCGGTGGTGCTGCCGGCACTCGGCCTGTACGCCGCCGTCTACAACGGCGTTGCGGCGCTGACGGCCGGCTTGCCGATGCAGGTTGCGCCGGCAGACGGCTCCGTCGTGCACGTCCTCATTGGGGGCCTGTTCGTGCTGGCCTACGTAGCCGCCGAGCGCGGATGGCACCGCGCCTCCCCCCGGCTGTACGTCGCCCTGCTGAACATGTCGCAGCCCCACCCGTCGACGCTGACGAACCAACGCGATCAGTATCATGCCTATTGACTCCGCCGCGCTGCGCGCTCGTATCGAGAACGCCGCCGACGTCATCGGCCGGTGCTGGCCGCTGCAGACGTTCATCGCCGCCAACCCGCTCGTGGGCTTTGAGGACCAGCCCTTCGACCAGGCCGTGACGCAGGCGCGCCGGCTCTTCGGAGGGCGCGGCTATCCGAGTGCTGCGCGCTTCCGCCAAGCCTGGGAGCAGGACGCCATCGATCCGGATGTCCTGGCTCGCCAGTTGGAGCCGCATGGCATCGCGGCCTCGCCCAACGACCTGCTGGCTCAGATGGAGGCAGCGGAGCGCGAACGGGAGGCGTCCGAGGAAGCATCCGACGATCCGCTGAACCGCGTCATGGCAAAGTGGCTGGCGGCGTTTCTGGACCAAGGGCAGGCGGCCTGGCCCATGCCGAACCGCGCGCAAGGCTTCTACGCCGCCTGGCGCGCCCTGGCCCCCTACGACGCACAGATTCCGCACCGCGACGCCCTCGCAGACCGGCCCGAGCGCCCGACGCAGGCTCTGGCTCAGGTCCTGGACGGACACCCCGAGGCGCATTGGGAAGCCATCTTTCGCCATCACCTCGCCAGGCTGCCGGGCTGGGCCGCCTTCATCAAGTGGCGTGCGCAGCAGCCGCGTCATCCCTGGCAGGCCGCGTGCCCCATCACGCTGGCCGGCTACCTCGCCGCTCGCCTGTGCACGGCGCAGGCCATGGGGCTTCCGCTCGCGCCCGATGCGCCGCTTTCGGTCAATGGCACGGCCTCTGGCGCGTCCGCGAACGGCACCGACCGGCCGCCGCTCCCGGCGCTCTGGCTTTCGGCCTGGGAGGCGACGTACCGGCAGCGGCTCCTCGGAGACATCGCCCGGGCACAGGCAGAGCCGGAGGGCGCTTCTTCGGCCGAACGCCCGGACGCGCAGCTCGTCTTCTGCATCGACGTGCGCTCCGAGATTATCCGGCGCCACGTGGAGCAGGCGGGGGCTTACGAGACGTTCGGCTACGCCGGGTTCTTCGGCATCCCGATGCAGTACCAGGCGCACGGATCCGACGTCCGCATCGACGCGTGCCCCCCGATCGTCGACCCGAAGCACCGCGTCGTCGACGTGCCGGCGGCCGATCGGCAGGACGCCACGGCAGACCGGGATCGATGGGCCGCGCTGTGGGATGCCGGGCGCACGCTCGTAAAGACGCTGAAGGACAACATCGCCGCGGCGTTCGGGTTTGTGGAGGCAGCCGGCGGCGGGTTTGGAGCAGCCATGGCGGCCCGCACGCTGGGGCCGCGCCGTGTGCGCCAGTGGGCCGCTCGGTGGGCCGACCGTGTGCCGCGCCCAGAAGCGTTCTGTGAACTGTCCGTCGATCGCGCGCCGAGCGAAGACGAACCGGGGGATCTGCCGGTGGGACTTACGTTGCAGGAGAAAGCCTTTTACGCAGAGGCCGCTTTCAACCTCTTGGGATGGAGCGACTTTGCGCCCGTCGTCGTGTTTACCGGCCACGGCAGCGAGACTGTCAACAACCCCTACAAGTCGAGTCTCGACTGCGGGGCGTGTGCCGGCAACCCGGGCGGGCCCAACGCACGAGCTCTCGCCGCGATCTGCAACGATCCGGCCGTGCGGGACGCGCTCCGCGACCGCGGCATCGACATCCCCGCGGACACGGTGTTCGTTGCGGGCGAGCACAACACCACCACGGACGCGGTCCGGCTCATCGTCGAGGCCCCGCTGTCGGGGGCGCAGGAGCAGGTCGTGGACCGGCTGCGCCGCGACCTGGCCGATGCACAGGCCGGGGCGACGGCCGAGCGGGCCGAAACGCTACAGGGAGCCCGGCCCGCGCGCGGACGCGCCAGCGTCCAGCGGCGCGCGGGCGACTGGGCCGAGACGCGTCCGGAGTGGGGCTTGGCCGGCAACGCCGCGTTCATCGTCGGACCGCGCGCGCTCACGACGGACGTGAATCTGGAGGGGCGCTGCTTCCTCCATTCGTACGACTGGCAGACCGACCCCGATGGCCAGGCGCTGGAGGTCATCATGACGGCGCCCCTCATCGTCGGCGAGTGGATCAACACGCAGTACTACTTTTCGACGGTCGACAACGCGGTGTACGGCAGCGGCTCGAAGGTCACGCACAACGTCGTCGGGAAGGTGGGCATCCTGCAGGGCAACGGGGGCGACCTCATGACCGGCCTGCCGCTGCAATCGCTGCAGTCGGACGACACGACGGCGTACCACCATCCGTTACGTCTGCTGGCCGTTGTGCAGGCGCCGGTCGACCGCGTGGCATCCATCATCCGCCGCAACGCGGAGCTGCAGCAGCTCTTCGATCACGGGTGGATGGCGCTCGTCGTGCAGGATCCGGAGCAGGACGGCGCGTTCCTGCGCTACCAACCCGAGCTAACGTGGACCCCGATCGACCCGTCGGCGCCGCAGCCCGTGCCGCCAACCCCCGCGGGCATTGCTTCGTAAGAGGAGGTCCCGTGAACGGATACCTCCCTGTGCCCTGCGCGCTGTCATTCGAACCCTCCGATCAAACCGAAGGACCAACCGCCATGGCCGATTCTACCCATAATGAACCGTCTACCAACGAGCGGCCGACGCCGCACACGCTGCATCCGCTGAAAAAGATTGAGATCATCGTCAAGGGCGAACGCGAGCCGTTCGTGCAGGACCTTCTGGACCGATCCGGCGTGAGCGGCTACACCATCCACCGCGACATCGCCGGCAAGGGCGAGAGCGGATTCCACGAGGGGCACCTGCTGTTCAACGACAAGGCGAGCCTCGTGATGTTTTTCGCCGTGAGCGACGAGAGCAAGATCCAGAAAATCATCGACGGCTTAACGCCGCTCTTCGAGAAAAGCTCGGGCGTCATGTTCGTCTCCGACACGAAGGTGGTGCGGTTGAAAAAGTTTCTGGGCGACGAGTGACAGCCGGCGGGCGGACCGCGGCGGATCAACGCCCTGCGGTGGCCATAACAACGCCGTCTGATTGTTGCACCGCCTCTTCGTTCACGCATGCCTGACCATCTGCTTCAGCGCAACCGCGAGTGGGCGGCCCACGCCGCCGAGACGGACCCCGAATTCTTCGAGTCGCTCACGGAGGGGCAGTCGCCGCGCTTCCTATGGGTGAGCTGCTCGGACAGCCGCGTGCCGGCCAACGTGATCGTGAAGTGCCACCCCGGCGACCTGTTCGTGCATCGCAACATCGCCAACCGCGTGGATCACGAAGACCTGAACGGGCTGTCGGTGCTGCAGTACGCCGTCGAAGCGCTCAACGTCCCGCACATCATCATCTGCGGCCACTACCAGTGCGGCGGCATAAAGGCAGCCATGGAGCACACCGACCACGGCCTGCTCGATAACTGGCTGCGGCCTGTCAAGCATCTCTACCATCGGCACAGCGATGAGCTGGATGCCATCGACGACGAGAAGGCGCGGTGGGACCGGCTCTGCGAGCTGAATGTGATCGACCAGGTGCAAGGCGTGGCCTCGACGACGGTCGTGCAGCAGGCGTGGCACCGCGGTCGGGACCTGGCGATTCACGGCTGGATCTACCAGCTGTCCGACGGACTCATCCGCAATCTCGACGTCACGATCGACTCGGCCGAGCAGATCCCGCCGATCTACCGCATTGATGCGTCCACCAACGCCTCGACGCACGGATGAACCCCTCCGCGCTGCCCCTCCAAGGCGTCCTCGAAACGGGCCTGTACGCCGATGACCTCGATGCCGCCGAGAGCTTTTACCACGGCGTGCTCGGGCTCGACGTGCTCTTCCGCGAAGAAGGTCGGCATGTCTTTTTCCGGTGCGGCACGGGCGTCGTGCTCGTCTTCGACCCCGCGGCGACGCGGGCCGAAGAGCACCTTCCGCACGGTACTGAGGGAGCCGGCCACGCCGCCTTCGCCGTCCGGCACGACGACCTCGACGCGTGGAAGGAGCATCTGACGGCGCACGGTATCGCCATCGAGGAGGACAAGACGTGGCCGAACGGCGGCCGCTCGCTGTACGTGCGCGACCCGGCGGGCAACAGCATCGAGTTTGCCACGCCTGCCCTCTGGGGCGAGCCGGCCCGGGACGACCGCCTCCGGCAGATCCGCCCGGCCGTGCCCGTCGACACCCACGACCAGCGGCCGATGGAACGGTTCCAGAGCCGCACGCTCCGGCCGATCTGCAAGCTGCAGAATCCGCTCATCCTGACGACCGTTGCCCGCTACCTGCAGAAGTACAACACCGGCTTTCGGCAGATGGATCGCGCCGACCAGCAGGCGAAGGTGCGTAATCTGCTGAAGGAAGACCGCCGGCTGAAGCGCACGCTCGTCGGTCTCGTGGCCGGCCACTTCACCGAAGACGAGTACGCGTTCTACCTCGACCACCAGCGCGAGGTGCGCCGCCGGCTCACGGCGCTCTTCACCCAGCGCGTCCTCGATCAACTCGACGCGCTCCCCCTCGACGGCGCGGCGTGACACGGCACCGAAGATGGCCCGTCCGAATGGGCGTCGTCTAATCCAGCGGGAGATCTTCGTGCATGAGCGCGCCCCTGTGCCGTACAGGCGCGCAAGGAACGCCCGCGGCGCATCGCTCCCGTCAAGCAGGCGGATCGCGAGAAGCGAACCGCATCGAGAACCGCTGTTCCACTCGCGCTCCCTGATCCCGCAGCGGGGAGAGCGGAAGCCCCTCTCGGATGCCCCATTCGCGTGCGGAGTTGGGGGACGGTGGGGGCGACACGCGTCGACACTTCACGCAAGGGCGGGCAGCGCGCCGGATGGCAAGAGCGTATAGCGGCACCGTCGCGAGGCACCCACCCCTATCCCGATTTACCGGATCTTCACGCAAAGCGGATTCAGCCGCCTTGCAACTGATGAAATCGAGCAGGTACCATATAGAGTGTAATTTAGATCAAGTACAAATAACGGTTGGGCACGGATGTCCCGGCCGTGACCGATTCACTGCACTCGACCTTGCTGTTGCCATGCTCCACCCTCCGGTTCGCCTCCAGCCCTGCCTTCTGATCGCTGTGCTCGTCTGCTTCTTGGGCTTGGGTCTTACCCAGCACGCCCACGGCCAAGCAGACCCCGTCGTCTCGCCCGCCGCCGACTCGGCCACCACCGACTCGGCGGCTCAACCGGATTCCCTCTGGGCGCTTGACCTGGACCCGGTGGTCGTGACGGCCACGCGGACGCTCCAGTCGCTGGAAAATGTGACGGTCCCCGTCTCGGTGATGACGCAAGCTGACATTCAGGCGCGCGGGTCGCTGCGCCTCTCCGACCTGCTCCAGGAAGAGACGACCTTCCAGTTCGATTACTCCCACGGTACCGGCGTGCAGATTCAGGGCCTGGATCCTGAGTACACGCTCGTGCTCATCGACGGGGAGCCCATGGTGGGGCGCACGGCGGGCACGCTCGACCTCGACCGCGTGAGCGTATCGAACATCGAGCGCGTGGAGGTCGTCCGGGGCCCGTCGTCCTCGCTCTACGGGAGTGAGGCGCTCGCCGGCGTGATCAACATCATCACGGGCGAGCCGCAGCAGCCGCGCTCGCTCTCGCTCAGCGGACGCCTCGGACGATACGCCACGGCCGACGTCAGCGCGAACGGCGGCTTCGTCGAAGGTCCGCTTTCAGGCTCTGTCTCGGCCAACCTCTACCGCACCGACGGCTACGACCTCAATAGCGACGCCATCGGCCAGACCGCGCCGGAGCGCGACGATGTCACCGCCACCGCCGACCTCTCGTACGATGTCGGTGCGGCGACTACGTTCGACGTCGACGGGCGCATGAACCTCCGGCAGACGACCTACCAGACCGCGGATCGTCAGCAGCAGGTGCTCAGCGGCGAACGCGACCAGACGGACTGGAACGTGACGACCGCCCTCCGCCATCAGTTCACGCCCGGCGTGCGCGGGGAAGCCCTCCTTTATGGATCATGGTTCAACTTCGACCGCACCGAGACGCTCCAGGCCAGCGGTGCCGTGGCCGATGAGCTCAGTACGGATCAGTTCTACGGCAAGGCCGAGACGGAGTGGAACGCGGCGCTGCCCTACAACAACCTCGTGACGGCCGGCGGGGGGCTGATCACCGAGTCCATCTCGGGGATCAACCTGCTCCGGGAAGGCACCGAGCGGCGCCGGAGCGGCTTCGCCTTCCTGCAGAACGAGTGGGCGCCCGCCGAGTGGCTGCAACTCACCGCCAGCGCACGCTTCGATGCGCACGAAGACTACGAGTCTGCGCTCAGCCCGAAGGGCGGTGTGCTGGTCCGGCCCATCGAGGGGCTGCGCCTCCGGGCCTCCGTCGGCACGGGCTTCAAGGCGCCCACCTTCCGCGAGCTCTATTATGACTTCACGAACAGCGCGTCGGGCTACACGGTGCTGGGGTCGGCCTACGCCGACGCGGGCATCGGCCGCCTGCGCGAGAGCGGGCAGATTGCCCGGCAGCTAGTGGATCCGTCTGCGATCACACAGCTGGAGCCGGAGAATTCGCTCTCCTTCAACGGCGGGTTTGAGACGGACCTGCTGCCGCAGCTCAGCACCTCGGTCAATCTCTTCCACAATGATGTGGAGAACCTGATCGACTCGCAGCTCATCGTGCAGAAGACGGGCGGCGGGCCGTTCCCCTTCGTGTTTACCTACTTCAACGTCGGCGAGGCCTTCACGCAGGGGCTGGAGTCGGAGGTCACGCTGCGGCCGCTGCGCGGGACAGACCTCGAATCGTCGCTGGGCCGCGTGGCGCTGACGGTCGGCTACCAGTACCTGGAGGCGAAGAGCCGCGACGCCATCGACCGCATCGAGGCCGGCGAGGTGTACCGCGTCCCCAACGACCCACAGGGCCCCGACTTCAACCCGAATGCGCCGACATTGAGCACCGACGACTACATCGGGCTCTTCAACCGCTCGAAGCACGCGGGGTCGCTGCAGCTTCGGTACCAGAGCGAGCCGCTCGGCCTGACGCTCACCGTGCGCGGGACGCATCGCGGCGCGTACGGCTTTGCCGACACGAACCAGAACGGCGTCTTCGACGCGTTCGACGACGCGGCTGACGCCTACACGTTCTGGAACGTGACCGCGCGGAAGACGCTGTTCGGCCGGGCCACCCTCACGCTGGGCGTAGACAACCTGACGGCCACGTCGCCGGACTACACGCCGGGCTCGCCGGTGCCCGCCTTCGCCGGGCAGGAGGTCTACGCCGGGCTCTCCGTGCAGCTGTACTAGCTGCGACGCTCACAACGCATCAATCAAGATTCAACCGTTCGCTCCGTTCAATCCAACATTTCCATTCTCATGCACGCAGTATCCCTTCGCATTCTATCCTTTTTCGTCGCCGTCGCCGTGTTGGCCACTGCCACCGGGTGCGGCGGAGGCGACGGTTCTTCGTCGGCCGACGCTGCCGACACCGCGTCCAGTAGCGCCGTGACAGAGATCACGTTGCAGCCGGTCGGCAACCAGATGAAGTACGAGCAGACGGAGTTCACCGTCCCGGCGGGCGAAGAAATCACCGTCACGTTCGAAAACACGGCGACGAGCCCGGCCATGGAGCACAACGTCGTGGTCCTGACGAGCAACGAGGACGCCGTCGTGGATCGGGTGGGCCAGGCCGCCATGGGCGCCGGCGACAGCGAGTACGTGCCCGACGACGAGGCTGTTCTCGCCGCGACGGACATGGCCGCGCCCGGCGAAACCGTGTCCGTGACGTTCACCGCGCCGAGTGAGCCCGGGACGTACCGCTACATCTGCACCTTCCCGGGGCACTACACGGTGATGCAGGGCACGATGACGGTTGCCGCATAAGTTCAGCCCCATTGTGCCCGGCCGGATCGCCCGGCCGCGCTCCTCCAATCATCCTCCGACCTCTGTTCTCATGCGTTTAATTGCATCTTTACTGGTGGCATGGGCGCTGTGCGCGTTGCCTGCACAGGGCCAGTCTACGGCCGACACGAGCCGCATCGTTACGGTCGGCGGCTCGGTCACAGAAATCGTGTACGCCCTTGGGACCGGGGACCAGGTGGTCGGCGTGGACGCGTCGAGCGTGTACCCGGAGGCCGCCACGGAGAAGCCCAGCGTCGGCTACTTTCGCCAGCTGCCGGCCGAGGGCGTGCTCTCGCTAAACCCGTCGCTCGTCCTCGCGCTGGAGGGCACTGGGCCGCCCACGGTCCTCGACCAACTGCGCAGCGCCGGCGTGCGCACCGAGGTGATCACCGACGCGCCGACCGTCGCGAGCGCTGAACAGAAGATCCGGACCATCGCCGAGCTGCTGGGCCGGACGGCGCAGGGCGACACGCTCGTCCAGCAGATGAAGCGCGACCTGGCGGAAGCGCGTGCCCTGCGTCAGGAGGCGACCTCCGCGCCGCGCGTGCTCTTCATCTACGCCCGCGGCAGCGGCTCCATGAACGTGGCCGGCCGGGGCACGACCGCCGAGGCCATGATCGAACTGGCCGGCGCCCGCAACGCGATCACCGGCTTCGAAGGCTTCAAGCCCATGACCGCGGAAGCCGTCGTGAGCGCCGCGCCCGACGTGCTGCTGCTCCTCACGCGCGGGCTCGACAGCGTGGGCGGCGTCGACGGATTGGTCGACCAACCCGGCATCGCCCTCACGCCGGCCGGCGAAAACCGCCGCATCGTGGCGATGGACGACCTGCTGATGCTCGGCTTTGGACCGCGCCTCGGCACGGCGGTGAAGGAACTCACCGTGAAGCTGCATCCCGAGTTGGAGACGGCCTCGGCCGCAGCCACGCAATAGCGACACCTCATGGAGCCCCCCGTTCTTACATCAGAGAGGCCGGAGGCCGAGCGCCAGGACGAAGCGCCCGCTTCCACGAACGGCCGCGCGGCTGCGTCAATGCGGGCGCAGCACCGCCGGCGTGTGCGACTCGTGCTGGGCGGCCTCATCGGCCTGCTGGCCGTGGCCGTCGGCGCGAGCCTGACGCTGGGCGCCGTGGCCATTGCGCCGGGGCAAGTGCTGGCCATTCTGGCCGAGCAGGTGGGCGTGTCGCTGCCGTGGGCGTATGAGACGCGGCAAGAGCTTGTGCTCACGGCTATTCGCCTCCCGCGCGTGCTGCTGGCGGTAGGCGTCGGGGGCGGGCTGGCCGTAAGCGGCGCCGTGATGCAGGGCCTCTTCCGCAATCCACTTGCCGACCCGAGCCTCATCGGCGTGTCGAGCGGTGCCGCGCTGGCGGCCGTTATCACCATCGTGCTCGGGTCCACCGTTTTCAGCGCGTGGTCGGACTGGCTCGGCGCCTTCTTGCTGCCCGCGGCGGCCTTCATGGGCGGCGTGCTGGCGACGGTCATCGTGTACCGCCTCGCTACCCGCGAGGGCCGCACCTCGGTGGCGACGATGCTGCTGGCCGGCATCGCCATCAATGCGCTGGCCGGCGCGGGGACCGGACTCATGATCTTCATCGCCGACGACGACCAGCTGCGCGACCTCACCTTCTGGACGCTCGGCAGCCTCGGCGGGGCGACGTGGACCCAACTCGCCGTCGTGGGGCCTGTGCTGCTGGGCGGCATGCTGGCGACGCCGCTCCTGGCACGCCCGCTCAACGCCCTGCTCCTGGGCGAGGGCGAGGCATTGCACCTCGGCATCAACACGGAGCAGGTGAAGAAGCTCGTGATCACGCTGGCGGCGCTCGTCGTGGGGGCGGCGGTGGCCGTGAGTGGCATCATCGGCTTCATCGGACTCGTCGTGCCGCACCTGCTGCGGCTGGCCGTTGGCCCGGACCATCGCGTGCTCGTGCCCGGATCGGCCTTGCTCGGCGGGGCGCTCCTGCTCGGGGCCGACCTGCTCGCCCGCACCATTGTAGCACCCGCCGAGTTGCCCATCGGCATCGTGACGGCGCTGCTCGGCGCGCCCTTCTTCCTGTGGCTCCTGCTGCGCGACCGCAAGCGCGGCACGGGCTACTCGTTCTAGTCCATCGACGCCCGATTCCCCCATGGCGCATTCGCTCAATGACCCAACCCTGATTTTCCAGACGCCGAATGGCAAGGTGCTGCGCTGTGCGTGCTGCGACCGCCTGGAGGTCGTCTTCGGCAACATCGCGTTGGCCGAGGAGCCCGCCCTCTTCGAACGCTTCCGGCAGATCGTCAAGCGGCTCGATCTGGACGCGCTGGAAAGCCGCATCGATGGCGAGCGGCCGATCCTGCTGTCGGTGGACGGTGAAAAGCTGACGTTTCGGTTCACGCGCGCCGAGGCTATCGAACTGCAGGAGCTGCTCGATGGCGCGGCGGCCATGCTCGAACTGGGCGAGATGCTGGACGACACGCTACGCCCTGACCCGAACAACCCGTCGTGACACCTCAAACGGAGCATGCTGCGGATCGCAGGGTGCGAATCGGACGACCTAGCGCAACGACGCGGCGCGATTGCTCGCAGCTTCCAATGCAACGTCCCAGACCCATGCCCGATGCCCATGTGCCATTCCACTTCGAAACGCCTCATGGAGCCGTGCGCCGCTGCGCCTGCTGCGGACGACTTGAGGTGCACTTCGCGGGTGCGGTACTGCGCGGCCCCGTTGCCCGGTTTAGCGTGCTTGCAGGCGCCGTGGAGGCCGCCTGTGCTGCACGCGGCGCGGACGCCGAGGCATGGACCATTACGCTGCGGCACGTCGGCACGGACCGGAAAGCGGCTCGTCTCTCTGCCGGTCAAGCCCAAGTGCTCAGTCGCTTGCTACGCTGCGCCCTGAAGGCGCTCGATCTGCACGACCGGCGCCAAAGACAAGCCACGAGAGGATCGGTGAATACGTCCGGTGACGCCCCGAGCGCATGAGCAAGACACTTCGTGAACGATCAACCGAGATGAGCGGCCTGCCGTCCCATACAGGCCGGCACGAAGCGGCGCTGACGCCGAGCGCTTTGTCCCAGCAAGCCGAAGCCATCCGGCACTACCGCCGGGCACTCGCGGCGCTGGAAGCGGGCCGGCTCAGCGGGCTTGGCGCGGAGAAGCGCCGTCGACTGGTGGACCGCCACGCGGCTCCAGCCCGCCGCGCTCGATCCCGCCGATAGACGAGCCGGACGAGGTTGGCGATGTTACCGCTGCGTCCTCGGTGGCCAACTGACGCGCTCCGACGGCGACTGACGCTTCGACCGAACAACTACGGGCTCGCCCTCCACCGTACAGTACCTCACATGGAATCGTCTCCAGAGCTTCACCACGCTTACACGCTATGACCCGAACGCCTGTACAAACCCGCGCACTGCTGCTTTTCCTCGTCGTCATCCTTTTGACCGCTAATGCCGGCTGGGCCCAGGAGCGCGCGCCGGAGTCGGGCGCCGCACTGCACGACCTGCGCGTCGACGTCGGCTACCTCTCGGCCGACCACCTCGAAGGCCGCGAAACCGGCACGGCCGGCGAGCGCCTCGCGGCGCAGTATCTCGTGGACCGCTTTCAGGAGTTGGGCCTGCAACCGGGACTGGACGACTCCTGGATCCAGCCGTTTGACTTCACCTTCAGCGCGAACCCGCACGCGCCGCAAGGCGAGGGCATGCCGCGCACCGGGCACAACGTGGTGGGCCTCCTCGATCGTGAGGCGGAGCGTACGGTCGTCATCGGCGCACACTACGACGGACTCGGCTACGGCGGGGTCGGGTCGCGGGCGCCCGGCGACTCGCTCATCCACAACGGCGCCGACGACAACGCGAGCGGCGTGGCGGCGCTCTTGGAGATCGCTCGCCAGCTTCAGGCGTCGGACGCGCGCAGTCACAATGTCCTCTTCGTCGCCTTCTCGGGCGAGGAGTTGGGCCTCTACGGCTCGAAGCATTTTGTGGAGGCCCTTCCCATGCCGGCCGAGCAGGTCAGCTATATGATCAACCTTGACATGGTGGGGCGCCTCGGCGAGAACCAGCGACTGGTGGTCAGCGGTACGGGCACCTCGCCCGCGTGGAGCGCCGCCCTGGACGCGGCGGCCGACGCGACCGATCTCACCCTTGCCGAAGATCCCTCCGGCCTTGGCGCGTCCGATCACACGTCGTTCTATCTGGAAGACATCCCGGCGGTGCACCTCTTCACCGGCGCGCACGACGATTACCATACGCCCACCGACGACAGCCACCGGATCGACGTCGACGGGCTGCAGGACGTCGCCACGTTCGCCGTTCGCCTCGTCGAAGAGCTCGACGACGACGGCGATCTCCCGTTTACGGAGACCGACAACGAACGTCAGGGCCGCCAGATGTCGTTCAATGTCAGCCTCGGCATTATGCCCGACTACGTCTTCGAAGGCGAGGGCCTGCGCCTCGACGCGGTGACGGACGCCGACGGCCCGGCTGGGCGCGCCGGGCTGCAGGAGGGCGACGTCATCGTACGCCTCGGCGACACTGACATCGGCGACATCTACGCCTACATGGATGCTCTCAACGCGTTGGAGCCGGGCGACACGGCCACGGTTGTCGTACGGCGCGGGGATGAGATGCTGGAAACGAAGGTTCAGTTTTGACTGAGCTGACAGACAACCTTCCACCTTGCCTCTTGTGTATACCGAGTCTAAATTGTAGCTGAGCTTAACCAGGCGGTGCGCACGCAGAGCAGACTCACACGTATGATTGAACTTCACGACATTACCGTTCAGATCGGCGACGCGACGCTCGTCGAAGATGCCTCGGC